>JAJDEL010000536.1 GCA_029259835.1 Planctomicrobium sp.
GTAACTGGGATCCGGAGTTGCTTTGGCAGCATCGTCGTTTGATCGGGATGAGCAGCCATTAAAAAAGAGACTGGCGCCGAAAAGTGCCACGACCAAGAAAGTTCGAATTCCAATAGAGCGCACAACTTCTCCTTATTTAGCAAATATTTCACGGATTGTTCGATACCCGCTTTTTGCTGGCCCGCCAAGAGATCAACTTGTTTTCGACACGATGCCGATGTTGTTTCGGCAGGAATGACTGGTCCGTTTCGTAACAATCTGGCAGCAGACCGTTATTCTTGTGGCGAAGTGAGCCTGAAGTTGGGGACCTGGCGATGGTCCCAGAGCCTGCATCTGTCTGGACGAGCGTCCTCATGTCATGGATTATGCAGCCGCCCGGCGCACCGTCTTCAGAATTCGCTCAAACTCTTCATTCGAGGAGAACGGAATCTGAATCGTGCCAGCGTCTTTGCTGTTCAGTTTGATGCTGACTTTTACTCCGAGCAGATTGCGAAGTTGCTCTTCGAGTGAGGCGATGTGGTTCGTCCGCGCCGAGTTGCCTTCGGAGATGGGAATCGTTTCTGCATTGTCTTCAGATGATTCCTCCGAAGAGACTTCACCAGCTTCTTCCATTGCAGGCTTCGTAGGCTCCAGAAGCTCTTTGACCGCCGCTTCTGTTTTGCGAACGGAGAGTTTCTCGGCTTGGATCCGTCCGCAGAGGGCGAGTTGATCAGCTTCTGCGAGCGGCAGCAATGCTCGGGCATGACCGGCGGAGATGCGTTCTGAATGCAGGGCGTTTTTCACCGGGTCGGGAAGATCGAGCAACCGCAGCATGTTGCTGACTGACGAACGGCTCATGCTGAGTTGCTTCGACAACTCTTCAATCGAGCAGGCAAACTGGTCGAGATAGTCGCGAAACGCCTGCGCCTTTTCGAGATCGTTGAGGTCTTTGCGCTTGAGGTTTTCTTCAATCGCATATTCGCAGGCCGTCTTGTCGATAACGTCAACGACACGACAAGGAATCGTCGTTAGCCCCGCTTTTTGAGCCGCCTGCCAGCGCCGTTCTCCAGCGATGATTTGATATGCCCCTTCGTATTCACGGACCACGATCGGCTGAATGACCCCATGCTGCTTGATGCTCGCTGCCAGTTCACCGAGCGATTCCTGCTCAAAGTGCTTACGTGGCTGAAACGGGTTGCGGAGAATTCTGTCGACAGGCAGGTAGCTAAGGTCGCCGATTTTCTTAGCGGTTCCATCCTGCTCGACCGGAGCAGGCGTGTTGCTCCCCAGCAGGGCACTCAGGCCACGACCAAGACGACGATTTGCAGCGACCGGTTGAGCTTCTGACATTGTCAGTCTGTCTCCATACAGACGTTTCGTAAAGTTGGCAGCCTCCGAGCCACCAGAGATGAACTTCTCGCATCCAGTAGCGAAGTTCATCCTCGACACTACTCATTCGGCATCAGGGTTGGCGTCACTGAACTCTGGACTGATTTAGAATGAACACCGATCGGGAATCACTGACAACACGGCAGTCGCGCAAAATGGCAAAGGCACGAAAGGTGTGAGGAATCGCTCTGAGTTTGTGGGTCAATGCTGCGTGATTTGCCACAATTGAACGACTTCATCTCGATTTTCCTCAAGATCAGCCGGGGCATGATCATCAAGAAGTACGAAATCGCTCGGCAGATAAGGGAATTCTTGTATCAACTTTGCCTGACCTGCCTGAGCGGCAAGCATCTCCATTTCCTGTGGAGCATGCGGACCTAAAACAAGAAACGTTGGCACCTTGGGAGCATTCGCTTTCGGTGAGAGCATCCCCAGGTTCGACGCCGGCTGAGCGATGTAATCGAAGCCAATCTCTTCACGACTGGCAAGATGATAGTACAGCCCTGGTTCTCCAACGACGTAAATGATTGCGTTGAGATCGTCCAGTTGTTTTGTCGTTCCGGTGATCCCGCGAATGTCTTTGATCACGGCTGTTGTGATTTCCTCGAATTGGTTTCGAGGGCTGTAAAGCGGTGTCTTGAGCCCTGAAGTAATCATGAAAAGCAGACAAGCGCTCAGAATTCCAACTCTTCTGATTTGGTAGGCAAGAGTTCGATATTCCTCTTCTAACTCTTTGGCACAAATAGCGAAATTCAGCCCGACTGCCGAGAAGATGGTGAGGCTAATCCACAATGGCAGCAGCAATCTAGGGTATGGGCGATAGAGTGGTGTTGCCAGAAGTAGGCCAGCAAACCACGCAACGAGAATCCAAAATCCCAAGCGAATTGGCTGCTTGAACGTTTTCTTTCTGAAGACCAACGCGAGTAGTGCGAAAAACGGAATGAAGTATCCAGAGAGACCGATTGCTGTGAAAAGGACAAAACCGAAAAGTAGCAACCAGAAAGTCTGCATGGGCCAATAGGAAAATTTCGGATTGTTCCGAGACTGAACCGCTATCGCACCAGCCATAAAGCCATTCGGAAGGAGATGTAAATTGTAACCTTGAATTTGCCAATGCAGTACAAACGAATCCCACCAGCCATCTAATCCAACAACATACCCGGCGTGATTCTTCGCCACGGCTGCGTAGCCACCGAACTCTTGCAACCCCCAAAGACACGGCAGCCAAAAGAGAAACGCGCCGACGGCAATGACTGCGAACAAGCCAATCCGTGGCAATGCCTCGGACCGTTTTGGTCGCTCGAAAACAACCCAGCCACTGAGTCCGGCTCCAAGAATCGCCAGAGGCAGCCAGCCATTGTACTTCGTCCACCACGCTGCCGCCGTCAACAGCGCAGCACCAACTGCCGCGAGTGAATTTCGATCACGCAGCGCGATCAATCCGCAGCCAACCGCCAGTACCATGAACAAGCAGACCGGGGTGTCGGTCAAAGCGACACGGCTGTACTGAATCAAAAAGTCGCTGAACGTCGCCAACGCCGCCGCCGCCAGCGCGGCACCTCCACCAGCAATCAGTTTCGTGATCCACCAAATCGCAGCAACCAATGCCGTTCCCAAAACGACATTCACCCACATCACCGCATGAGGTTTTCCACCTGTCAGGATGAGTGTCCATTCCAAAATCGCAGGGAACAACGGTGGCGCATAGAGGTGTCGATCAGGGTATCGATAATCCAAGTGGGCAGAATAATAGTTCGACGCATAAACCCCTTCATCAAAATGCTCGATTGACATATGCGAAGGTTGCCACGCTCGCAGTGCAAACGCGATGACGAGAATCGCTCCCAGTATCCAGGGCGAGTGACGGGTGGAACCTTCGTTCTCAACAGAATTGAGTGGGTCGCTATTCGTCAAGATCCTATAGTCGGGTTGGGAATGAGATGAGAAGACGTATCATACAGCATCGTCCGAATCGAACTCCGGTAACAACGGCTTCTGTTGCAATCTCGCTCTATATTCAAGGCAGCCTTGAATATAGATCGAACTCCATTCCATATTAAAGGCTGCACGTAGTATAGAGTGAAACTGGACAGCAAAATCTGCGAACCATCTCCTTCCTTGCCCCTCTCTCCCTTAACCCCTCATCCCAAAGCCGCAGGCGCCTCATGGAAATTTACATCAGCACCGATGTCGAAACCGATGGACCGATTCCAGGTCCGCACTCGATGCTCAGCCTTGGCTCGGCGGCATATCTGGAGGACAAGACGTTGGTTTCCACGATTGAAATCAACTTTGAAACCCTGCCAGATGCGACTGGACATCCTGATACGATGGAATTCTGGAGTCGTTATAAGAAGGCGTACGAATACACACGTGTGAACACAAAGTCCCCGGAAGTCGGGATGAAAGAGTACGTCGACTGGGTCAGCGGGCTGGAAGGGAAACCGGTCTTCGTTGCCTACCCGGCTGGCTTCGATTTTCTGTTCGTCTACTGGTACCTGATCAAATTCGCCGGGCGCAGCCCATTTTCGCATTCTGCTCTCGACATGAAAACCTTCGCGATGTCGCTGCTGGGCAAAGGCTACCGAGAATCAACAAAACGCAACATGCCCCGCCACTGGTTCGACAAACATCCGCATACGCACAGAGCACTCGACGACGCAATTGAACAAGGAGCACTCTTCTGCAACATGCTGGCTGAATGGAAAGCTGTCTAAGACGCAAGCGAAGTGTTGTATTGATGATAGGGCGAGGTTGGTTTCCGGAAAGACACTCAATTCTCACCAGTTTCAACGGGACATGCAGGGGAAGTGGACACTTCCTGGTGGCGTGTCATTGAACTGACCGTTTTTAGGAAAAAACGGATTTTCCCGTTTTTGCGGACTTTGATAGACAATTCGGTGAGGGTGATTAGGTAATATACGGAGGACTCTTGCCGTAAATTTTTTGTGTTCACTTCATAAAACTCATTCGGGACAGGTTAAATTCAATGGTTGGGAAACTGAGATCGTGTGTTGTTCTTGCCGCACTCATGACATTCATCTTGGCCTCCATTTCTGCAGATGCTCAGGCGAGCGTGCTTGCATATTGGAGATTTGAAGAAGGAGTCGCCGATGGTACGGCATCCGGAGCTGGTTCCGTTTTAGATAGCGTTGGCACGTTTCATGGAAATCCAGAACCAACGGGCGAACCGGTTTATCGAAGTGATGTCGGTGCCAACCCGGTTCCGCTCACTGGAGCAACCAATAACCTGAGCCTCGAATTCGATGGCGCTGGTGATTTCGTTTTAGCTCCTGATGCGGCAAACGTACTGAACCCCGCTGCGGCATTCACTGTTGAATTTTGGATGAAAGCTGGTGCTCAGGTAAAATTTCTTGAAACGCTCGTCGATAAATCTCACGGATTCTTTGGTGATTCCACTGGCTGGGCATTTCAGACACAATCCTCGGGGGCTATGAGATTCGCTGTCGGTAATGGCAGCTCGTTTCATGAAGCCATCTCTCCAATGGGCGCCAACGTCCGCGACAATATGTGGCACCACATTGCTGGAGTATTTGATTCGACTGCCACTGGAGAAGAATTAACCCTGTACATCGATGGCGTTTTTAGCGACAGCACTGACAACGGTGGACTCGCAGCGGTTGGCAATAATAGGGACATCGAAATCGGCAGGGCTCGGCATCCGACCGACACTCGATTTTACGATGGCTTGCTTGACGAAGTTCGGATTTCTGGTGGGGTACTCGCACCATCACAATTCTTGAACGCAGCAGTCCCTGAACCTTCCGGCTTCGTCCTTCTCGGAATGTTTGGAGCCGGACTGTTTTTCTTTGGCAGACAACGCAAGCAGGATCGAACAGCGACACACTCTGCCTGAACGGTGTTTTGCGACGGAGGTCCCGGTCCACTTGACCTGTTTGCCCTGTGAACGCCGTCGATCAAGTGCTGCCAGTTCTGCTAACTACCTTTTGCTTTTTTATCCATTTTTGCTTTTCGTTTTTCCTTGGGGCTGAGCTTGGCTTTTTTTTGCTGTTCCCTTTTCCCCTTGTCCTTACTTCCGCCTTTATCACCCATCTCTATCTTTCCTGATTTGAAATAAACGCAATTTGAACGAATATTTTAGCGGTTGCTATGCAATCTCGACGTTTTCTGCACATGGTCCTTTATCTCCACGTGCCTCATTAAATTTGACTTGTTGACCTTCTCGAAGGTCGTCGTAACTCACGCCTACAAGACTTGAAGAGTGAAAGAACAAGTCCTTGTCGCTACCGACGTCAATAAATCCGAAACCTTTGTCAGTGAGTCGTTTAATTCTACCTTCAGCCATGATCCATCCAATGAGTACAATTTTTAATGCGGTGTTCACATGATCGGGAACTGTCTCGATAAGCACACTGCGATGCTATGGTATCAGAAGTTGACAAAAGTTGTCTACCAAGCCAGCAATCGTCATGAATCCAAGCTGATCAGGCTCCTGCCCGGCGTCGAATGTCATTGTACAATCATCGGACAAGTTGGAAGAAGGACGATGTAAAAGGCCAAGAGTGAAGAGGTCGGCTGTGCAGAGAACGATCCTGTGTCAGACAGTAAAACAATTTTGGTAATAATTTCGGGGGAGTTCAAGTAGACACATTGAATGAAGAGAGGGTCCGGATTTTTTATCCCCTTCCGTAAACATTAGAGATCCTGCAAATAATCGGCAATCTGTTCCTTGGCTTTTTCAAACGCCAATTCTTTCGCCTTTCTGCGGGAGCAGAACCCGTAAATTTTTGCGACAACCTCGCCTTCAATTTCTCCCTGAACGGTGTGACCACTTGAGGTCTTAATCGTTGAGTAGTTGCATTCGTACGTCATCTTGAAATTCTTGAAGAGGGGCAAAGCACTGTTCCCTGAGTAGACTGGCTCTTCCAGGATCGCCTCAATTTCAATCGGCGGCAACTTACCGGCTGAATGTGCGAACGTATGAATCGTTTTCTCTTGATACTTCAGGTCCATGTGGTAACTAAAGTTCTCTTCGTTTGCTGAATTCGATTGTCCCATGGTCGAAAACTGAGAAGCAGACAGCATCGATTTGTGCAAGTGGACATCAACAACGCCGATCTCGCGCAAAGCAGCAAGAAGTAGAATGATGCCACCAAGGACAAGAACGACTCGCTTTTTTCTTTTCATATCAATCATCTCTCGTGTTGTATGAGTCATGTTGGCGTATCGACAACCTGCCATCCTGAGCTAAACCACGGGATGTATTCATTTGTGTTGAGGCGCAAAAGATGACTGAGTTGGGCAGCGTGATGATGAATGTGCCGGATACTGTTGACGTGCAATTCCGCGCGCGAGAAGTTTTTCCTCTTAAATCCTGGCCTGACATTCAACGTCTCCTCCGTTTCTGCCGCGATGACTCTGGCTACTTTGTCGCGACAGTGTCGCAGGTACGCTTTGATAAATATTTTGTCATACATCTGCTGCGGAGTCCGGTCCTCAAGTTCTTCGTAGTCAGCGAAGACTGCCTCATTTTCACGATGAAACACTTGCTGACGAAGCGATTCCAGATCACGACCAAGGTACAAGTCAGTGAAAATTAACGTGTGAAACGCAACCTGGCAAAATTTTAATTCGACAACTGGTTCATGCCAGTTCAAGTCCGGGCACCGGTCAACGCAGGCGCCTAACATGCAGAGGGCAGCCTCGAATTGATTGATAATGAGTTCTTTGTAGGTGTTTAGCATAGTGACCTTGAGCGGCATGGGCGGGGGGAAGAGCGATGTTAAGAGATCGGCTCCTCAAAACTTTTTGAGTGGATTCCAATTTCTGGAACAATGATCGACAATCCTTGGTTGTTGTCCCCTGTCCCAGGCACATCAGATTACCCTTTGAAATTTTCGCTCTCAAGGCACACGTTCCATGCAATTCACTTCCCGCGTTTTTGTCCTCGGCGTTTTATTTGTATTGATCGCTTTCTCTGCAATCAAAGCCGATCAGCCGCAGCCTACCGTGGACGAAAGCAGCGCGCTTCGAGTCGGCATCGCCGAGACGGACATCACACCGCCGCTAAGTTTTCCCATGGCAGGTTACTATCACGAACGGTTGGCCGTCGGCACGATTGATCCGCTCAAAGCCAAAGCGATTGTCTTTCGTGATGGTGACACAGCCGCCGCTTTGGTTGTGTGTGACTTGATCGGCATTGCCACCGATCTCTCTCGCGAAGTCCGTCGACTTGCATCTGAGAAGACTGGCATTCCGGAAGGCAATATCGTCATCGCAGCGACACACTCACATACAGCACCAGACTACATGAAGGAACTCTATCTGTATCTCGGAAAAGAAAAACAGGACGCCCTGCGGAAAAATTATATTGAAAAACTGATCGGCGAACCCGTCGCTGCCATCGTTCAGGCGCACGCGGATGCGAAGCCATCGTCACTGGCAACCGGAGCTGCGACGCAGAAAACACCAGTTGCCTTCAACCGCCGATTCGTCATGCGCGATGGCAGCGTGAAGACTTGGCAAAAGTATTCCAATACCGATGTGATCCGCGCTGCCGGTCCGATTGACCCTGAGATTGGATTGCTCGCTGTTCGCAATTTAGATAATGGGAAAACTCGCGGCATCATCAGCAATTTCGCTCTGCATCTCGACACAGTCGGAGGAGGGAAATGGAGCGCCGATTATCCGTTCTTCATCGAGCGCACACTCCGCGAAGAACTCGGCGCGGACGTGATTTCGATTTTCGGCACCGGCTGTTGCGGGGATATCAACCACTCGAACCCATCTGCAGCAGAGAGAAACAAAGCGGACTTCATCGGGAATTCCATCGGCAAGTCAATCAGTGGTGAACTTGCTCAATTGACTCCGATTGAAATCACTAAACTGACAGTGAAATCACAAGTTGTGAATTTGCCCTTCGAAAACGCTTCTCGCAAAGAAGTTGACGACTCGATCAACATCCTTGCCAAAGTCAAAAACGGCGAGAAAGTCGACTTCTTTGATCATGTCACCGCTTACAAAAAAATGATCCTCGACCAGTTTTTGCATACTCCACCCTATGCAAAGAGTGATGAACTCATGACGTGGGGCCTTAGCCGCTCTCTCGCCGGGATTGGCGAGACGATTCCAGTAGACGTCACCGTAATGACGATTGGCAGCGATGTTGCCATCGTCTGTTTGCCGGGCGAAGTTTTTGTTGAACTCGGATTGGCAATCAAACAGGCATCACCCTTCCGCACAACGATCATCATCGAACTCTCGAATGCCGTCGAAACAATCTATATCCCAACCCGGGCTGCCTATGCAGGCGGCAGCTACGAAGTCACCAACTCTGCCGTCCAACCCGGCAGCGGCGAAATGCTCGTCGAAACTGCCCTGACACTTCTACGTAAAGCAGCGAGCAGTGTGAAAGAATGAGTGAGAAGGGATTGAGGGTCAAGGGGCGTACCCAAAGGCCATTTTTAGCCCATCTTCGTTACGTCAATTATTTATTATTGCCATCGACGTTC
>JAJDEL010000537.1 GCA_029259835.1 Planctomicrobium sp.
TTCCGGTGACATCTCCGTGAGTAGTCGCCAGAGTGGTTTGCCTTCGACTTTGGCGTATAAGTCCCAGACAGCGTTGACGACCGCCGCCGTGGCGAGGTGAATCGCTCCTTTATCAGGACCAATCCAACGCAACTGGCTGTCGCCAGTGATGTGTCCCCAGAATTCACCCATGTTTTCGGTAAACGATTCGAGAGTCCGTCCGACGATAAGTGGAGCGAGGGCTTCAATCGCTTTGACGCAGATTTCGTTCCCGCGTCCGATCGTGAACGTCATCCCATGTCCGGCAAGTCCGTCGGAAGAATCCGTTTCGAGGATCACATACGCGGCGGAATAATCGGGATCAGGATTCATTGCATCCGAACCATCGAGTTGATCCGAAGTCGGAAAACGAACGTCGTACGCTGTCACTTTTGTGAATGTTAACGCCATTGAAGCTCTCTGAGTTGAATTTCTTCTGTGTGCATTCTTTTATCACGCCTGAAGAGTGATGTGAAGATTCAGAAGTAGAATGACCTTGTTTTCAAGCGAGACAGACCAGGAAACTCGTTTCGAATTGATTTCGTCTACATCAGCCGTAGGGCGCTAGCCACGGTTATAGAGTGCAAATTCAAATCAGATCCGGGGCTTGGCGCCCAATGGTATCTATTTTGGGACTTCTCGCGATGAGCCGAACGCGCTAGCGTCGGGCAATTTGCGAGAAAGCGTGACTTGCGCAAGGCTCGAGGCTAGTGCCAGCGGCTCATGCTGGGAGCGAAGAGGGGCAATCTCTATAGAACACAAGATCAAAACGAAAAAGACCGAGTCCGGAACCAATTCCGGACTCGGTCTTTGAAAGTTTATGCAACGCAATTTCGACTCTCAAGCAGCTTCGGATTCCGCAAGGGAGTCTGAATATACGAGACTGTAGATCTCGTCTGCCGCTTCGTCCAGGATCGATCGAATGTTTTCGCTTTGAAGACGAGACATCAGTTCTTCCAGCGCAGCGACCGTGCGGTCGACTTCGTCGCTGGAAATGACTTCGTAACCAGTGCTGTCCTCATCCATGGACAGGATTGGTTGTTCTTCAACAGAATTAAACTCGGACATCAGCTGGACCTCCATGTCGTGTGATACTAACCCGAATGGGAATTTTTAATGAGAGGAATGAGGCATTCTGCAGCATCCGCATTCGAACGTCTCGACGAATTCATTTCTTCTTCTTTGCCTTCTTCGGCTTGCTCTTAACGGCTCGCTTTGCGGAAGCGGTTTTCTTTTTGGTTGTAGATTTTTTCTTCTTTTTCTCTTCACCAAAAATGCTGTCCCAGCCTTCGCGAAAATTATCGTTTGATCCAGTGTGAACAGTGTATCCAGTCATAGCGTTTTTCTTTGTCGTGGTTTTAGTTGAAATTCCGTCTGCAAGGAGCGAATGCTACGAAGCTGTTCGTCTTCGATCAATTCACTTTTCATTTTAGCAGTTTATGCGGCGGAACTTTCTTGCTCTCCCTGGTGAGATACGCTTTGACGTTCTTTGTCTGATGTAAAATGAGGTCCTTTGAGAATTTGGTCGGTGGACTGTTCGATCCGAATCATTCTCCCGCCCAAGTATTCAACGCGCTCTGTGACTTCATGAGTCGTTTGTTGCATTCCTCCGGAGACAAGAGTCACAATCCCCAGTAGCAACAGCATTTGGCCTGCCGTGGAGAGTAACCAGCCTGTCGACGCAAATTGTTCGACCATTCCGAAATATCCCCAGAGGACTAGGACTGTCCCGACAGTGAGGACTCCGACTCCAGTGTACGCCATGAGTTGTCCCCAGATTGCTTCAGCGCGACCGGGTCGTGCCTTCGCTTTTCGAGCTGCTTCTGTCACATCAAAGTGAGGGGCTGGCGATTGTGAATGTGCCGGATGGGAATGGAACTCCAATTGATTTGATGTTTGTTGCACTGGGTGCTCTGTCGTTTCTCTTTGATCTTGAGAAGGTGACTCGACTTGAGCGTTTGAAGAGGCTTCCTGAGTGACTGGAATCGAAGACTCATTTTTTTTAGATGGTCCTTTGAGTGCGGCACCCTGTGATTCTTCGCGCGGTTCAATTGGAACTGAAGTATGGGCACTATCAATTCTGTATTTCGGACGGTTCAAAGGTGCCGTTTCTGCATCTCCGTCTAACTCGGTGCTCAGTTCTTGCAACTCTGGAAGACCATCTTGCACTGGTGTTAAAATCTGTGCGGCGAGAGGATTGGCTGTCAGCAATGAATCATTGAGGGCTTTGATTGACTCATCGTCTTGCGGAGCTTGTTCGCTGCCGGAGAGTTCAGATTCTCCGGTCAGTTGTCTTTGCTCTTCTGCCCATTTCTTTAATAACTCGCGAGCTGACTTCGTCTCAGGGTGTAAGCTTGGTGCAATAATTTGTCGTACATCTTCCCCGCAAGTTGTACATTTGAGCGCCTGACCATCCGCAGAAATTTCGGCAGCGACGTCATCTTCACAGCTTGCACACCACATCAGATTCATCCTGATTCTGACTCTAAAAAGAGTGACAACGATGCCCCTCGAAGTTTAGGAGTGGGCGATTCGTGAACGATTATTCCAGCGAAACTCTCTGTGACTTTTCCAGATCCAGATACTTGTAAAAGGCTTCAACAAAGACCTGAACGGGGAGAAATAACACGAACTCCAAAAACAACGCAAGACCGCTTCTGTTTGATCAATATTTCATAGGTAAATAAGGGCAGGGAATCGTTGCTAAAGCGATCCCCAGACCACTCCCCACGTCAATTTCACAATAGCTGCAATTCATTGGTGGCGACCATGATCTGAGTCTCTCGACCAAAGATTTCAATACTCACCATCGCCCATTGTGCCTGCTGATTCACTGCAGTCACTCGTCCTTCAAAATTTTCAAAGGATCCTGATAGGTATCTTACATTGTCCATCGGTTGTAAAATTGGTGCATTCGAACGCCAATTCACATTGATGGGTAGCGTAAGTAGAATGGGAACTCTGGAGTGGTCAATCTCCAAAATTACCATGCAATGTGGGCAGTGTACCTGTGCGGACGAGACGTCCAAATTGCGAGGCAAAACCTTCTCGCACATCGGGCAGTTGACAGGTTCAAAATCGGATGGAGCATGATGAGAATTCATCGCATTTACATTATTCCGTTCCGCCTACCAGCATCTATCCACGGAGTCGGAGTTTCAAAAGTACCCAGCCTGCCGAGGCTGCTTCTTTCCAATTGATCTTTGAGACGCCGAATTTCCGTTCCTCGAATTTAATGGGGACTTCCGTAAAGCTGGCACCGACCTTTCGCAATCGGAAAAGAATTTCCTCCTGAAAGGCGTACCCTTTTGCCTGAGATTGAGACCAATCGACTTCGGCCAGTTTTTTGACGTGATAGCTGCGAAAGCTTCCACTGTTGTCTTTTGTTTTCAGCCCAAGAAGAGTTTTGGCATAGAGGTTAATCCCCTGGCTCATAAAGTGCCGCTTCATGCCCCAGCCTTCAACTTCTCCCCCTTTCACATATCGCGAACCGATGACGACCTCGTGCGTTTCGTTCTCTGCAATCATCGCCGGAATGAATCGGGGAGGGTGCGAAAAGTCAGCATCTAAGTTCAAGAGCAATTCATAACCGTTTTCGATTCCAAACTGAAATGCCCTCACTGTCGCTGTTCCGAGGCCGAGCTTGCCTTCGCGGTGGATGGCATGAATCTTTGGATTCTCTGCCGCGAGGGAATCAACGTAGGCGCCGGTCCCGTCAGGGGAGTTATCGTCCACGACGAGGATCGAGGCTTCCGGAACCTGAGTCAGGATCTCTGGGATGAGGACTTCAAGATTCTCACGTTCGTTGTAAGTACAAAGCGTCACCAGCAATGAATTTGACATCGACTTGATCAGTACTTTCAGATGTTGAATTGGATACGTGTTCGATTTGACGAGTGCATGCTTTCTATTTCAGTGATCGCGAACACTCCTCACTTAACCTCCGATGCTAAATGAATGTCATGAAAATTATTCGACGGGATCGGATAAACGGTATGTCGGGACCGGGCGACCAGGGCGGAAGCGTTGGGTTTGCCGGAATTCGTAGTTGACGCCCATTGCAAGGGCTGTCTCTTGTACGGCGGCGTTGACGAACTCTTCCAATAGTTCTGGGTCGCAGGCAACTCGAGCGTTGACGATCACTTCTGCAATTTTAACATCACATTTTGATGGTAATGAAAGCTCTGCTTGTGTCTCGCTGCTGATGAGATTTGCGACACCGAAAAACCCTTCCCACAATCCAATGACTTTCAAGTGAGCCGGTTCGAGGTCAGCAGACAAAAGAACCTGTTGCAATCGTTGAACGATTCCCAGGAGTGCATCGTCGAGAGGAAATGACTCTTCACTGGAGAGCGTGAGACTACTGTTGAGCCAGCCAAGTTCGGCTTCTCCGTCGGCATAAATATCGTAGTCGATGTCGAGGATTTTCTTTCCGAAGTCGCCATCCTGCGCAAGAAAATCGACGAGTTCTTCAATGCCAGTTCCGGTCTTGGCTGACATTTGAATCACTGGCGTCCCAGGATAATTCTCCTGGCAAAGTGTTGCGATCTCCGCGATTTCTTCGGCAGAGAGTTCATCGATCCGATTGATAAGAATGAAGTCTGCTTCTTCGAGCTGCTTCTTAAGAATGTACTCTGCTTTCGGGGAGAAGCCTCTGGTTTTCTCTTTTTTTAAGATTCGAGTCCCGTGACTCGGTTTGAGGATGACAGGGTAGGGAGCGATCTCGAACTCAGCATCGAAAAGCTGTTTTATGGGCTGAATAACAGTTGCGATCAGGTCCGTGCAACTGCCGACTGGTTCCGCGAGAATGATATCCGGACGCTCTTCTGCGGAGAGGTTTTCCATTGTGCTGATGAGTTCATCGAAGTTGCAGCAGAAGCAAGCTCCGGCGACTTCACCAACTTCAAAGCCCATGCCGCGCAGGGTGTTCGTATCAACGAGATCAGTTGCCTGATCATTAGTGACAATGCCGACGTTGAGACCTTGCTCGCGATAATGAGTTGCCAAACGACCGAGTGTCGTTGTCTTCCCAGCGCCCAGGAACCCACCAATCATAATGTAGCGAATGCGATGAGCCATCGTTGCCGTTCTTGTCAAATAGAAGGTGAAATTTGATCTCTGCTACCAGTGTAGCAATCAAAGCAGTGGGTTCTACCGGCCGACAGCAAGTTCACTAAAACGATCAAGCGATGATATCGTGGACAACTCGGCCTTCGATATCGGTCAGGCGGAAGTCTCTGCCTGCGTGTCGGTAGGTGAGTTTTTCGTGGTCGAGTCCCAGTAAGTGCAGAATCGTGGCGTGCAGGTC
>JAJDEL010000538.1 GCA_029259835.1 Planctomicrobium sp.
CCTCACAAAGAGAAAATGAATTTCATTTCAGGTCTCTTCAATAAAAACGCAACCGGAGTCGGCATTCATCCAGGACAGACAGGCAACATTCTTTCCGGGGCATCGTTACAAAAAGGTGCTGAACTTCGCGGTGGGATGAGCGTCGATCAGATGCTGGCAAATCATCTTGGTGAAGAAACCGTCCAACCGAGCATGGTCCTTGGCTGCGAGCAACCGATTACTGGTTACCACGAGACCAATTTTTCCATGGCATACAGCTCGCATATCTCCTGGCAGAATGCGACATCGCCCGTTCCGATGGAAGTCTATCCATCACTGGCATTCGACAGCCTGTTTGATAATCGTGGGCAACAACGAAACAAAAGTGTTTTGGATCGAGTGAAGGAACAAGCTGCGAGTTTGAGCCGCCGCGCCAGTTTCGACGATAAAGCAAAGCTCGACGAATACCTTACAAGTGTTCGAGAAGTCGAAAAAAGGATCGACAAAATTCGTGGCCAGCAAAACAAAGCGGTTGATCGTGCCAAATCACACGGGAAATCATTGGTCACGATGCAGCGACCTGATAACGGATTACCGGAAGATATTCGCGAACATATGCGGCTGATGTGCGACATCATTGCGATGGCGTTTCAAACGGACAAAACTCGTATCGCGACGCTGCTCTTATGCCGCGATATCTCCGGTTTGTTTTATCCATTCCTCGACGTGCGTAAAGCACACCATTCTGGCTCACACGATGATCGTTCAGATGATTGGGAAAAAGTTTCACAGTATTATTGCAGCCAAATCGCCTATCTGACGGAGCGTCTTGATTCGATGTCAGAAGGAGATGGCACGGTCCTTGACCACTCCTGCCTGATGTTCATTAATAATATGTGGTCCGGCAGCAAACACGATTCCACAAAAGTGCCGCTGCTAACAGTTGGCGGTCTCGGAGGAACACTCGAAACCGGTCGTGTTCTTGATTACATGGATAAAGGCGACGAAAACCGCCAGCTTTGCAGTTTGTACCTCTCGATCATGAATCGCATGGGAATTCCAGCAAAACAATTCGGCGACGCAACGGCGCCGCTGGCTCATTTTTAACAACCATTGAGGTATGACAGTTGATGTTTCCGAACATTTCCAGACGCCGTATGTTGCAAGCCAGTTCTTCAGGATTCGGCTGGCTGGCGATGTCGCAACTCCTGCACGAAGCTTCAGCAGAGAGTGCTAAGAGTCTGGATCATCCGGCGACTGCAAAAAATGTGATCCTGTGTTATATGTCCGGAGGGGCATCGCACATTGATTCTTTCGATCCGAAACCTCGGCTTCAAAAAGAGGCTGGGAAGCCGATGCCGGTGAAGATCGAACGGACACAGTTCAATAATAACGGCAACATTTTCCCTAGTCCTTTTAAGTTTAAGCAGTATGGTGAAAGCGGTACTCCGGTCAGTTCAATGTTTCCGCACATTGCGGAATCGGTTGATGAACTCGCGGTGATCCGCTCGATGACTGCCACGTTTAATGAGCATGCTCAGGGGAATTATTTCTTTCATACCGGCATGCCCTTCATCGGTCATGCGAGTGCGGGCGCATGGATCAATTATGGATTAGGGACTGAGAATAAAAACGTACCCGGTTATGTGGTCGTAGAAAGCGGTGGGTCTACTGTTCCCATTGGAGGAATCGGGCAATGGAGTAGCGGGTATTTGCCGGCTCAGCATCAGGCGTCGATTGTCCAAATCGACAATGAGGAACCGGTCGTAAATATTCGTCCTCACGAGAGAGACGAAATTCAACGACAACGACTCTCCTTCATCTCAAAACTGGATTCAGAATTCTCCAGTCGAGTCGAAAATAATTCACAAGTCGAAGCAGCAATCCGTAATTATGAAACAGCGTACAAAATGCAAACGGCGGTTCCGGAACTTGTGAATCTGGCCTTGGAATCGAAACCGACACAAGAAATGTACGGGGTTCTCTCTTATAATTCTCAAACAGCGGCCTATGGTCGACAATGCTTGATGGCGAGACGACTGAGTGAAAGTGGCGTACGCTTCGTCGAACTGACATGTCTTCCTCAATTTGTTGGTGACCCTCAATCCCCGAATCCTTGGGATCAACATGGCGGGCTTGAAGTGGGACACGGGCACATGGCGAGGCAGGTTGATCAGCCAATTGGGGGGTTATTGAAAGACTTAAAAGCACGCGGTTTGCTGGATCAGACAATTGTGATTTGGGCGACTGAATTTGGTCGAACACCATTCTCGCAAGGCTCGAATGGTCGCGACCACAACCCATTCGGGTTTTCTGTCTGGATGGCAGGCGGTGGCATCAAAGGCGGAACGATTCATGGAGCGACGGACGAATATGGTTACCATGTGACCGAAAAGAAACAAACGATCTACGATCTTTGGGCGACCGTTTTGCACCTGATGGGTGTCGACCACGAGAAATTAACGTACCGCTACAGCGGTCGTGACGTGCGGCTGACTGACGTGCATGGACATGTCATGCACGAAATTATTGCTTGAGGAATCATGCGGGATTTCACTGCGAAAAAAGCCCGGAAAATTGGGTGTCCCGGGATTTTTTCTATGGGAAACGTTACTCTACTTCTGCAAAGTTCTTCACGAATTATCATCAAGAAAATTGTTTGCGAGACTCGCCAGCATCAACGATGGAGCCACAGAAATGACAAAGATGATTGACTCGTTGCGTTTTCCTCAGAATGAATATTTCCAGGGATCGAAAACAATAGCGATGACCATGGCATTACTCGCCGTCACTTCGACCTCCATGGCTCAAAGTTTCCCGAAGGTTGACCGCGTAGAGCGTCAACCGCTGATTGAATCGACGAAACGTCTTGTCGAAGCGTTGAGCTTTGTCGGAGCTCCGCTGTCTGATGCGGAAAAGAAGCAACTCGCCGAAGCTTATGCCGCCGATGACGATTTGGAAATCGTTAAAGTCGCCCAGGCTGTTCTCGACTCACATTGCGTTGCTGGAGTTCACATCAGTGCTGAGAGCCGAGTCAAAGTTTCGGAAGGGCCAGCGGAAAAGGAACTCATGCAAAACGGTTGGCGGTCGTTTCTTGTGAAAGTTCATAACGAAGCTGGTATCAATCCTGCGTTACAAATTGAAAGTCCTAACGCATTGCCGGTTTACGAACGCGGGAAGGGAACGCGGCAAAAACCTCGCACAGATGAAGACCTGGTGGATCCTGCCGATGTGAAGCAGAGGTTCCTTGACGCCACAATGTATCGCAAGCAACCAATGCGACCGCGACTTTCTGGGTTGAAGCTCGAATACAGGATTGTGCAACTCTACTCACGAGATACCGGAAAACGAGAAGCACAAATTGGCTTCAACGTCGGTCAAGGAACTCAGGATATTGGATTTAGGAATTCCGTTCCGGTCCTGTTTGATTGTAAAGCTGCTTCCAAAATCGTAATGGGTATCAAAGATCACGATGGAACACCGACAACCGCA
>JAJDEL010000539.1 GCA_029259835.1 Planctomicrobium sp.
GCGGAGTCGGCGATGAGTTCGGTTTGCAGTTTCCAATACCGATTCACAAAATGGTGCTGGCGAAGTGTTGTTGTTTTGAACATCGAAAGAGAAATCGACGTGCAAATGATCAGTGCAACGATTGCCATAATTAGCGCGGCACCATGTCGGCGATGCTGAGTGACCTTAGGGCCGGTACTTCTGTGTTTCATTTTTTTGTTCCTTCTCCATTTGAGTTTGTAGAAGAAACAAAGCGAAGTGCGCGTCCGAGAGGAATTAAAGCACGAACCGAAGCCCCTTCGCGTGTTCCGAGCAGAGATGCGCGATTCTTTTCACCTAATGAACTCGCCTTGCGGATCGTCAGTTCAATCGTTTCACCTGAAACAATTAAGCTGACAGACGATTCAATAAACGCGAATGTCTCCTGAGAGGTTTGGCGATCACCACCCATGCTGCGCTGAACCTTGCCTTCGGTAACTCGGTATTGAATTGTTTGGCCTTGCTGAGTAATCAGTTTTACTTCGTTTTCAGTCATTTCTGTTTGAACGGTCGCCTGCGCATCTTTGCGAAGCTGATCTTCCAATCGTTCGGCGGTCAGTTCAAACGCGGATGCGGTCGCAATACTTGTATCCATGTCCATAAGTGTTGTGAGGAGCGAGATCGCTACGAGCGAAAAACTTCCAAGCAGAGTGATCATCAGAGTCATTTCTATGAGCGACCAACCCTGACGGTTATTATGATTTTTGTTGAGTTGGCTTCGTTTCATAGTTTCCCCTTTGGTGATTCCCAGAAGGAGAGTGTGATTGGCGAAACTTTTTCACCAAAGCGATTTGTCCAGACAATGGAAACACTCACTTGCTGCTGTTGTCCTGCGGTCGGTTCGCTACGAGTCACTTCCAGCTTGGGATCTTCAAGTCTGTCTGTTGCTTCGGCAGAAAGAACAACGTCGGTTTGTCCAGACTGGAGACCGGCGATCAGGTTGCGGACTTCGCGCAGTGCCCATTCGCGGTCGGCGATTTCTTCGTTCACTGTGGAAACGCGACCGACAAATGGAACGAGGAATGTCATGACTGTTGCCAGTAAGACGCCTGCGGTGAGGAATTCAATCGTCGAGGCACCGTGCCGCGAATTTGCGAATGCATTCTTGAGTCGATGTTTCATGAGAGGTCTCCCAGAAGTTTTACAAGCGGGATAAACATCGCGATACAAAACGCGCCGACCAGGAAACCTAGGAAAATAATCACTGTCGGGCGAATGAATTCCATGAACCAACGGGAGCGGTTGATTCTGCGTTGTTGAATCGAATTCGCCAGAGCCGACAACGCCCAGCCGAGGTGGCCAATCGCGGCTGCGTTGTCAATCGAATGCGACTCACGCGAGTTGACAAAACCCTCGTCTTGAAGCGCTTGCCCTAGAGAATCGCCGAGTTCGAGACGATTTCCCACTCGTTCGAAACGTCGTGATCGTGTTAAGTCCGGCATCGATTTCGCAAGGGAATCAAGGCTCGGTTGAAGCTGCATTTTGTTCGCTGCAACGTAACCCAGGCGACGCAAGAGCATCGGTGTTTCAAAACGTGGAAAGATTCGCAGCACAAACGATGGAAACCGAGACGAATCATCAACGAGAAAGACCGCAGCGATCACAAACGGAACGACTGGAAGAAAAATAATCGGCCCGGCAAGATACCAGTAGCTGACAAACCAGTCAGAAATTTCGATAACGAGGATCGTCAACTCAGGCAGCGCAACTCCGAAGTCTTCAAAAATATCTTTGTATTTCGGGACAATCCAATACATGATGAAGCTGATCACTGAGAACAGAATTGCACAGACCGCGACAGCGTAAGAAGCTCCATTGGCAGGTGAGTTTCCATCGAGACTGTTCCGTTCCAGCGTCCTGGATTGTTCGAGGGCGATTTTGGTTAAGGCATCGCCAACATCGCCTTTCTCGCTTGCAGCTTCAATGGCTCCGATAACCTCGGCAGGCAGCAAGTCAGACTGGTAAGAAAGCGCTCTCGCAAGTGGAGTACCATCGTGCAGAGACGAGGCGAGCTGCGAGAGTTGATCAATCATTTTCCGCCGTTTTCGCGCCTTCATAAACATGGGAATGAAAACGAAGAACAGAAACGGCACTTGCAGCAGTCCGAAAAAGCTGCGTCCATATCCTCTCCCAGAATAGCGATTTCTAAAACTTCCTTCTTCCAGGGAAGCCACAAGCCCTTGTACTTCCGTTCCCAAATCCATGTCATTCTTCGTCGACAACACCAATGTCCAGAGAAGTTGAAGTTGCACAGAACGGTGTAACCCGGAAGAAGAGCCGTATGCCAAGATCGGAATAAAGCCCAGAAATGCCAGCAGGATCAAGGACGGCAACGCCAGCGGCAGTAAAATGAACAGGATCGCGGCGGTCTTCGCGGTGGTTGCCTGTTGATCGCGACGTACGACTTCCTGAAGCGGTAAGTCACTGTCCGGAGCGTGCAGCGAAACTTGCCAGACTTTCCACCCGAGATAGAACAACCCGGCTCCGATTCCCAATCGGGTAAGCGTCACCAGGACCAGCTTGTATGAACCGCCAGCGAGGTGGAATTCTCTAGCTCCTTGTCCCAGAAAAAACGCTCCAATCGCCCAGGCCATGATTGAAAGAATCGGCAGCAACTTGCGGTACCGCTCTCGCGTTTCCGGATCGAGGCCGTTCACGCGAATAGAATCTGCGCGCAGCATCATGAATGCGATAACAGGGATCACAAGCAGGATGAGCAGCGGTTCCATAAATTTCTTTCGTTAACTTAAATCGTTCAGTAGCTTGAGCAGGGGCGCAAACATTGCAATCACAATAAAACCAGCACTGAGTCCCACACCGGTAATTGCGAGCGGTTCTGTAATGAAAATCAATTGGCCTGTGGACATTCGTGCTTGCGAGCCAAAGATAATTGCGAGCGACCGCAGACCGTCAGAGAATGTCTCTTGATCGCGCGCCCAACGAAACGAATTCGCCAGTGAACTGGGAATTCCAGGTATGTTGTAGAAGAGGTCTTCAGATTCCGCGCCTGATTCGACACGATTCGAAATTTTGCTGGCAACATGACTGAAGTAGGGATCGTGCATCGTTTTCGAAACGATGCGTAACGCTTCACCCAGCGGAAGTTGGCAATCGATGAGGACCGCTAACCGCGAACAAAACTCTGCCGAAGCTGCGTTTTTTTGTGCCGTCCCCACCCAGGGCAGCATGTGAAACAATTTCGCTCGGATATGCGCAAATGGGAGAAATTTCAGGACAATAAATAAACAGAACAAACCAACGAAGAGAATGACCATTGGCAGCCAAATCGAGAGTAACATGTCAGAGAGAGAAATCATGACCATGGTCGACATCGGAAGTTCGACCCCAAAATCATAGAAAATTTCTTTGAACTGTGGAACCACGATGACCACAAATCCGCTGACAACACTGAGCGAAAGAAAGACAATCATCACCGGATACAACAAGCTGAGATAGAAACCTCTCCAAAGTGATTGCGACTGACGATTCGTTTCCAGGTATTCTTCGAGCAAACTTGGCAAACGCCCGGTTTTCACGCCAACAGCAACAATTTCCCGAAGGTCTTCTGGAAGATCTGGAAGGTTCGCGATTGCACCATCGAGAGACGATCCGGAACTCAATGCGTCCGCCAGTTTCAGCAGTCCCTGACTGTCTCTTTCAGACAGCGTCCAACCCCAAGACATTTCACTCGCGGCAGCGCGCAGACCGGCAGCGATAGTCAGCGGCGTCAACTCTTGACGCCGCTCACTTCGCAACTGATCGTTCACATCGTCCTCAAAAACCAACTCTTTCTCCAACAACGAATACTCTTGTTAAGCATTATACTTGCGACTTTTTCCCCTTGCCCCTAAATCCCTTCTCCCCTTGCCCATTTCAGTATTCTGCCAGTTTTGACCATAAATCAACCATCGGGCCGAACACTGTCAGGGCATACATCAGTGTCACGCTGCCTCCGACGAGTAGGACAGTCGCGGTCGGGACAGTCTGGCTGATCCAGATTGCCCGACTCCGTGCGCGACCTTGATAAAAACTTGACGCCTGACTCAAGGCATTCCCTAATTCGGAATCGCGATGACCGGTGACTAGAAGCCATGTCAGGAATTTTGGATATGCGGATTGCTGATGAATCGCGGATTCCATATCCATCCCGCGATCAATCGCATCGGCAAGGTCGAACGTTTGCTGTCGGAATTTTCTGGAATCAATTGTCTCTCCGGTCAGCCGTAGCGCTTCCGGAAGTGGGATACCATACTTGACCAACAACGACAGAAGGTGCGAAAAGTGCGCAATCGAAAAATCGCGAGCAACGCTGGAGACCCCAGGAATCCATGAAAGCCCGCTCACGGGTGATTTCCTTCCACTTCTCCACAGCAGAAAAACGACCACAAGGAACGTCACAATCAGTCCGAGCAAATGAAAAGGCCCGACTTTGAAACTGGTTGCCAGCGACAACCATCCCGGAAACTCAATGTGCAATTGGCGATAAACACCTGCGAGACGCGGCAGCATTGTCGAGACAACAATGCCCAACATTCCGACCGCAAAAAACACAACAATGACCGGGTAGATCAATCCGATTTTCAGCGATTGCCGTAATGCAATCAGCATTTGAGTCAGATTGGTGACATCTTCCAGAACCTTCTCGCTCTGCCCGCAACTCAGACCAGCAACTAAAATGGCTCGAAAGACAGGTGGGAGTGAGGCTTCATCGCGGAAGGCTTCGGAGATGCTGGCTCCCTGTTCGAGTCGGGTCGCGAGTCTGTTTGCGACATCTTCCAGGTCAGGAGGAAAGCCAGCAGCGACGTTTCGTATCCCCAGATCGAGCGGAACTCCGGCGGCAATCATCGCCTGAATCTCTCGACTCAAAGTGATAATCTCTTCCGGTCGCAGCAGGCGGTGTTGTGATTGAGAGGAGGTCGGCATGGTCTTCTATATTTGTGACGCGATCCCAGTTTTCCTTCGTTTTTCATTCATGAAGAACCAGGTGTGGCCTGCATACGTCTTCGACTGGATGATTTGCTGGAACAATTTCTCAATTTCCCTGAATCCCTCCCTTTTTCGTAACACTTCACAGGTTAACTCGATTTGGGGCGGATCAAACTGTGCGAGTGACGGTGAAAACAGATCGCAGGTTGAACCAGAGTTCAGTTTTGGAACGTAATCCACCATTGAACTGGCGTTACCGGCCCTGCTTCACTTAATCGCCCACCAGTAATTCTTTCAGAACGCGACCGTCGCTCTTCATTTTGATTCCCAGCAGATGAGCAATCGTCGGTGCTACGTCGACATTGCGAATCGTCTCAAGTTTGACGCCACTTTTGATGCCGACTCCGGCTGCAACAAACATGGCGTGCATGAAATCCGGGCGAGGGTCGTGCCCGTGCGTCCCTTTGCTACCGCCTGCATCAGCAATCAATTCGCCAGAAACATTATTTGCAAACGAATATCCGGGGCCAGTTGTCAAGACAAGGTGAGGCGCTTCAGGGTTTTTCGTCGGATCAGCAAGCCCCAATTCTGCGAATTGACTTGGAGGGATCACATCAACGACTCCTTCCAAATCAGCAAACTTTTTCGTTAGCATCTCGATCAGTTCTTCTCGACGGTCATCGTCCAGAATCGAGATAAATGCCGAGCCTCCTTGCGCAACGCACCACGCTGCGCGACTCGTTACCTTATCCTTCTCATCAGTTTCAATGAGGCCCAATTCCTTGAGCAGCACGTTGGGACGGATCATCTTTTCGTAAGCTGCGAATCCATGATCGGAGACGATAAACATCGCGGAGTTGTCAGCAAACCGCGGCTGCTGCAAGGCCTCCCAGATCTCGCCGATGCGCTCGTCGCTTTCTGCCACGGCTTGATACGCCGCTGGTGTGTTTGGACCATAAGCATGTTCAACGCCATCGGGAGTGATCAAGTGCAGCAGAATGAGATTGATCTTGTGCTCGTTCAGCAAGTGCTTTGTGACTCCCGTATAGACGATGTCGCGTTGCGTGGAATGCTGTTTGCCCCAGCCCCACTCTCCAAGTTTGGAGATGTCGATCCCGACGTCCGCCAGTTCCTCCAGAAAACCTGGCGTCGTGTATTTTTCATGGATTGCCTGCTTGTTGGAATCCGGGATAATCCAGTCCAGCGTCTTTGCCCCATTGGAACA
>JAJDEL010000540.1 GCA_029259835.1 Planctomicrobium sp.
GGTTTGATGCCCTTAAGCAATGGTCAACAGAGTTGGGACAACGCATCACCTACTTGTTGGAGAACATCGGTCCGCTCGAATTCGACCCTGCTGCCGGTCAGGTGTTAATTCGCTCAACTCCGCCTGGACAACTCTCGAACGGGACACAATTCTACGAGATCATGCTCTCATCGTCCGGGAACGGAACATTTACGCTACGGCGGTTCCGCTCAACTCAGGGAAGACCAGGAAGAGACCAAGTCGAAATGCAGATGACAACTGAGGTGTTACTGCGACTGATCGATGATCTGGTTGATACGATTCCGTGAAATGCAAAAACAGCTTGCCACACACTTGAAGTGTGTGACAATTTGAAGACTCTCAACCGATCAGTTCCGGCATCGGCTGATGGACATTCTGATCGACGAGGAAACGCGGGCGTCCCTGAAGGTCTTGAACTGTCGTGTGGTCAACATCGATTCCTAAAGACTTATACAGCGTCGCAAAGACTTCCTGGAAGTGAACCGGACGTTTCACTGGCTCTTCACCAAGACGGTTCGTTTCTCCGATGACCTGTCCGTGCTTCATCCCTCCTCCGGCAAGCATCGCACAAGAGACTCTCGGCCAGTGATCGCGACCAGCGTTTGCGTTGATCTTCGGAGTACGTCCGAATTCGCCCCACACGACAACGGTCACATCGTCGAGCATGCCGCGGTTTTCCATGTCTTCAACCAGCGCACTCACCGCTTGGTCGAGCATCGGGAAATCTTGTCGACCACGGTCAAAGTTTCCACCGTGCCAGTCCCAACGACTGAACGACAATGACACACACCGGACTCCAGCTTCGATGAGTCGACGAGCCTTGAGGAAGTTTGTGAGCAACTTCGTGCTACCGTCTGCCTGAAGCTTGTCTTCTCCGTACCCGTATCGATCACGGATTTGCTTCGGTTCTTTTTCGAGATCGAGTGCATCGACAAGTTTGCTGGAAGTTAGAATCCCAAATGCTTGTTGATTGAATGCGTCGAGTCCTTCCATCATTCCCGACTGGTCGACTTGACTGCGGAATCGATCAAATGATTTCAGAACCTGTTTTCGGCTTGAAAGCCGGTCGTTGGAAATCCCATTGAGAACCAGATCTGCGGCACCATCCCCATGCGGAGTGAACGGGGCATGTGAAACGCCAAGAAATCCAGGTTGCCCATTATCGCCCCATGGGGCATGGCCTGTCTTCGGGGAGAGACCCACGTAGGACGGCACAGCCAGATCCTTTGGGCCGTAAACTTTTGACAGCACAGAACCGAGAGCAGGCCAACCTCCGGGGGGTTGGTTTCTGTCGTGTCTGCCAGTCAGGCACTGGAACGCATAGTGGGAACCACCTGCTCCGACCATCGTGCGGATGAATGTCAGCTTGTCAGAAATTGAGGCGAGTCGTGGGAACTGTTCGCAGATTTCAACTCCGGGAACTTTCGTTTGAATCGGAGTGAACTCACCTCGAACTTCGGATGGGGCATCCATCTTGATGTCCCACATATCTTGATGGGACGGACCGCCAGGCAGGAAGATCATAATGATCCCCTTGCCATTTGCGTTCACTCCTGTTGCTTGCTCTGCTTGCAAAACTTGAGGGAGTGTCATCCCGCCAAGCGCCAGCCCTCCAATGCGGAGGAATGATCGACGATCTAGCGAGTCGCACATCGGGGTGCGATTGCCAAGTAGGGTCAACATGGCGGAACTCCTGCGAAGTCGAAAAATTGAAAGGAAATCAAAGTTTCGATTCGGGGTAGGTTGTGGGTTGTGAAGGTGGGATTCGTCGACACCATTCTATATCGTCAAAACGAATCGATATTCATAAGTATAGTTCAATTTGATCGGTCCTGTCAAATTTCCACCCTGCGATTTACCACCTTGCATCAGCACGAAATCTGCTCATTCTCCGGATTCACTGTAGTGGTTTGAACCACAGTATCCTCTGGGATACGATACCGGTTTCCAATTCGCGTTCGCGGCGAAACACCTTTCAGTACCCATCTCGAATGTTACAACAAATCGACCTTGATCAGACCGATGACCACACGGAGGTTCTGCGCGTCGCTGTGTCGCAACTTGAGTCAGGCAATGTTGTTGCAGTTCCTGATGAAGTTGGGATGACGGTCCTGGCGTTGCCCGGACAGGCCTCTGCCGTGGCAAAATTGACTGCGATGAGTGAATCTCTAGAATTTCCGGCACAAGTCGTCGCGATCCCCCATTTTTCGGTTTTGGACGACTTTGCGGACAATGTTTCAGGAGTGGCGATGAAACTCGCCAGACGTTGTTGGCCTGGACCTGTCGCATTGCGAGTCGGCTGTGGTCAGCCCGAAGGAATGACAGAAGACTGGACCGGTGAAGCAAAAGAGTGGGCACTTTCTGAGTTCGGGAGGTCGTTTCTCGTACCTGGACAAGCGTTTTCAAACGCTGTTCTCGGGGAACTCTCATCACCAGCTTTAGGGTTGGTTGTCGCAATCAACGAGACAGAACGGGTTACCACAGACAACATCGATTTGATTATCAACTCGAACGAAAACAGATACGCCGAGGGATTGTCGGTCGTCCATGTGGGAGTCGATGATTTCGAGATGGAGCGGACAGGTGTTGTGAGCGACCGAATTCTCTCTCGCCTGACCGGTGAAATTTTCCTATTCGTTTGCACCGGAAACACTTGTCGCAGCCCAATGGCGGAAGCACTCTTTCGGAACATGCTTGCAGATCACCTGAATTGTCAGGATGATGAACTCCTCGACCGGGGGCATACAGTCGTTTCCGCAGGTCTTTCAGCATACCCGGGAGCATCTGCAAGTTCAGAAGCGGTTCAGCTTCTGAAATCTGACGGAATCGACTTAAGTTCCCATGAGAGCCAACCTGTCACGGAAGAACTCCTGTTTCATTGTGACCATATTCTCACGATGACGCAGAATCACCTTGATGCAATTTTGAATGCATTTCCAGAACTTGCAGGTAGAGCAAGGTTACTGTCCAACAGTGTTGGGACCGGTAGAGGCGAGGATGTTTCCGATCCAATCGGAGGCGGGGCAGATGAGTACAGAGACTGCCGAGATGAAATCGAAGGTTACTTAAGAACGCTGCTAGAACAGCAGACTTCAACATAAGGAACGACACAATGAAAGTTTCCATTGCAAGCGACCATCGTGGTGTGAGAGTCAAACGGCAGATTCTCGCTCGTCTTGATGAATTGGGATGCGAGGGAATCGATCTGGGACCAGAGACCGATGAAAGCGTTGACTACCCCGACTTCGCTGGTAAGGTTGCCGAGACCGTTTCAGGAGGATTGGTTGATCGCGGAATTCTGATCTGCGGAACAGGAATGGGAATGTGTATCACCGCCAACAAGTTCCCGCATGTGCGCGCTGTCTCCTGCCATGACGATGTGACCGCCGAATACAGTCGACGACACAATGATGCGAATGTCATGTGCCTGTCTGCTGATATGCTCGGTGATCGATTGCTCGACCGAATCGTCGAATTGTGGTTAAAGACCGAGTTCGAAGGTGGTCGTCACCAAAGACGTTTGGACAAAATTGAAGAAATCGAGCAGAGAAATTGCTGCGGGGAAATTGCCGCTGGTCCAGGTGAATAACTCACGAATTCTTCCACGCACTACTTACTTGACTTGTTAAAGAAATTAAGACACCAAGGAGAACCCATGGACCCCGCTTCCATGAAATTTGCAAAGACACATGAATGGCTCGCCGTGGATGGCGACATTGCCACCATCGGCATTAGTGATTTCGCGGTCAAAGAATTGACCGACATTGTCTTTATTGAACTGCCTGCAGTTGGAAAAACGATTGCTGCTGGCGAAGAGTTCGGCGAAATTGAAAGCGTGAAAGCTGTCAGCGATTTATACGCACCTGTCGGTGGTGAAATCGTTGAAGTGAACGAGGCGCTCACCGATGATCTGGGTCCCCTCGCGGACGACTCGTTCGGTGCTGGCTGGATAATGAAATTGAAAATTTCTGACCCAGCGGAAGCCAACAATCTGATGGACTACGCAGCCTATCAGGCAAGTTGCGAAAGCCATTAAGAATTCGTTGTAAGGTGATGAAAACCCATCGTCGTAGAGTTCGCTCGATGAACCGAGTTTTCGGCAATCATTGGTCCGCAAAGCAGACCCTACCTCTTTGACGCGATATCTACACTGCTGCCAGGGACGCCGCAGCATTTCAATCAATAGTGGTCGCTTGTGAAGATGAGTGGAACTCATTTTCTCGATGACCCAGGAGCCGCAGCGTGTCATATCTTTACAATACTCCAGAACAACAGAATCAGATGCTGGAGACGATTGGGGTCGACTCAATCAATGAACTCCTGCAACAGATTCCGGAAACATTGCAGTTAGGTCGGCCTCTCGATCTCCCTGCCCCGCTGACGGAACT
Source organism: Planctomicrobium sp. (assembly GCA_029259835.1). GTDB lineage: Bacteria > Planctomycetota > Planctomycetia > Planctomycetales > Planctomycetaceae > Thalassoglobus. Next base: position 4,410 of record JAJDEL010000540.1, read on the forward strand.
CGAACTCGAACAACAAATCGGCAAACTGGCAGCACAAAACAATGCTGATCGCGTTTGTTTTCTGGGAGGTGGTGCGTACGACCACTTCGTTCCAGCAGTCGTCGACGAAATCGCGAGCCGAGGTGAGTTTTACACGGCCTACACTCCTTATCAGGCAGAGGCGAGTCAGGGAACGCTGCAAGCATTCTTCGAGTATCAATCACTCATTTGCGCGCTCACTGGATTTGATGTTTCCAATGCGAGTCTTTATGAAGGTGGAACGTCGGTCAGCGAAGCCGCATTCATGGCGATGCGCGTCACCCGCCGGCATGGGAAAATCCTCATCTCCGAAGGTGTTCACCCAGAGTACAGGCATGTCGTCGAGACCTACGTCCGCAACCTCGACACCGAAGTCGTCACGATCCCCACGATCAAGGGGACCACTGATTTAAACCGCGCAAAAGAGTTGATTGACGACCAGACAGCTTGTCTTGTTTTTCAGCAAACAAACTTCTTTGGATGTGTCGAGAACGGTGAAGCACTCTGCGAAATCGCAAAAGAAAATGGAGCGTTGTCTGTCGTATCCTTCGACCCAATCAGCCTCGGAGTCTTGAAACGTCCGGCCGATTACGGAGCCGATATTGGAGTCGCCGAAGGTCAGTCGCTCGGAATTCCTTTGCAGTATGGAGGTCCGTACCTCGGGATACTCGCTTGTCGAAATGAGTATGTTCGCAAGATGCCTGGTCGATTAATTTCCATGACAACTGACCGTGAAGGCAAGCAGTGTTACGTCCTCGGCTTGCAGACACGGGAGCAACACATTCGCCGCGACAAAGCGACAAGTAATATTTGCACAAATCAAGGACTACTCGCTCTGCGAGCCACGATTTACTTGTCTCTCATGGGACCACAAGGTCTCAGAGAAGCGGCGGAATTGTGCTGTCACAAAGCGCACTATGCGGCCGAGCAACTGACGAAAATTGATGGAATTGAGTTAATGTTCGATGCTCCGTTCTTCAAAGAGTTTACGCTGCGAGTTTCAGGTGGAGTGGATCAACTTCTGCAAAAAGCAGCCGCGGCCGGGTTTGATCTGGGACCAGAATTGAATCAGTTTCCAACGGTAGCAGCCGGAACAGAAAACGGCATTCTCGTTGCTGTGACCGAATCAAGAACAAAAGAAGAAATCGACGCGTTGGTCAACGCACTCGCTTAACTCACGTCGACTGGGTGTCGACCCAGCATTTGCACTTACAGATAAAATTTGCAGCCTGAAGGTTCCGTTGATGCGAAATACATTTGCGACACGTCCGCTGTTTGAGATGTCGATCCCCGGTCGTCGAGCGGCGGTTTTTCCGAATTGTGATGTCCCGAAAAGTGACCTGACGAAGATTCTTCCGGAAGGTTCAATCGCCTCGCAATCGCCACCGCTGCCTGAACTGGCTGAAGGGGACGTCGTTCGGCATTTCGTGAATCTCTCGACACAGAATATGTCTGTCGACACACATTTCTACCCGTTGGGAAGTTGTACAATGAAGTACAACCCAAAGCGGCACGAGCGTTTGGCTGCCACGCATGGACTCGGCGATCTTCATCCCTATGCACGTCCGGAAGATTCACAGGGGATGCTCAAGATTTTATTCGAATTACAGGAAATGCTCGCGGAAATCGCTGGGCTACCTGCTGTTTCTCTACAACCAGCAGCAGGAGCACAGGGAGAACTGGCGGCACTGCATGTTGCTTCTGCGTACTTCGAAGACAAAGGTGAGAAGCGAACAAAAGTCATCTTTCCAAGTAGTGCTCACGGGACAAACCCCGCGAGTGCGGCACTCGCGGGATTCGATTGCGTACAGATGGAACCTTCCGCAGATGGTCTCGTTGATACTGAAGCTTTGAAGTCTTTGGTTGATGAGCAGACTGCAGTCTTTATGGTGACGAACCCGAATACACTCGGTCTGTTCGAAAAAGACATTGCCAAGATTGCAAGCATCATCCATGACGCTGGCGCATTGGTCTATATTGATGGCGCGAACATGAACGCGATCCTCGGCATCACTCGCCCAGGCGATTTCGGCGGCGACATGATGCACTACAACGTTCACAAAACCTTCACGGGTCCACATGGGGCAGGCGGCCCTGGTGCTGGTCCGATTGCTGTTCGTGATTTCCTCGCGGACTATCTTCCGGGTCCTGTTGTCAGTAAATCTGGACCAGAGAACTACGAACTCACAACACCAACGAAAAGCATTGGTCGCATGCGTTCGTTCTTCGGCAACGTCGGCATTCTGCTTCGCGGTTATTTCTATCTGCGAACTCTTGGAGCCACTGGGCTTCGCGATGTATCGGAACATGCCGTGTTAAACGCCAACTATCTGAAAGCATGCTTGAAAGACATTCTCCCAGTGCCGCGTGGTGAGTATTGCATGCACGAATTTGTCGCCTCGGCACGTCAACTCAAAGACG
>JAJDEL010000055.1 GCA_029259835.1 Planctomicrobium sp.
TCGGGAGTAAATTGAATTCGATGGAACGTCAGGCTCATCGACTCTGCCAGGGTTCGAACCATCAACGTTTTTGCCAGACCAGGAACACCTTCGAGCAGGCAATGCCCGCGCGCCAGAATCGCAATCAACAGTTGCTCGATCACTTCATCCTGACCGACAACGATGCGACCAACCTGTTCTCGGATTTTCTGGCAGACCTCAACCAGTCGCGCAGCTCGCTGCTGATCATCGACCTGAAGAGTTTCATCGGTAGGAGGCATAAGAGTTCCTTCGGGGCAGGCTCAAATATCACAAGGAATGTGAAGGGAGGGTCGTCTGTCAATTCTATTAGAAAGTCTAGCGACTGGTTCACAAATTGTCTTGTGAGAGCACTGCAACCGAGTATTCTGAAAGTGGCACAAACATCCCTGTCTGTGTGAACATGTTCAGCGGACACCACTCACAGGCAGGAATGCCTGTGCCACGGAACCAAAAACGCCGGTCACGGTTTCTTAATCAGAGCGATTGCTTTGTCAGCGAGGCGTTGTCCGAAAATGATGTAGCCTTCGGCGGAATAGTGCAGGTCGTTTTTGATCTGTTTTCCTTTCCGGTTGAGACCATCGTTCAGGTCATCTGTATTGACCCATGCGCCGCGCGGATGTGCTTCTATAAGTTTGACTTGAATTTCACGAAGCATCGTCCAGTGTGGATACCGTTTATTTTCGAGATCGAAATCACTCAACCGACCGACCACAACATTGAGATTTTCGCGACCAAGGTCCGCTTTCAATTGATCAAAGACACGAGTTAAACTTGCAGCGTAGACAGGCCCGTTTTTTTCGCGAGCGTCGCGTTCGCCCTGCATCCACAGAAATGTGACCGAAGCAACTTTCTGTCCTTTAATGGCAATTTGCACCTTCTTAAGGAGCCGGTCATACAGGTCAGCGTTTGCCGGGTCTCCATTCGCGGACTTCCACTTTTTATCCCAACGCCGAATCGGTTGGCCTCCGACGGCATCTTTGATGACAATCACTTTCTCTTTGCCGAACTCTTTCGCAACCGCAGGCGTGAATGACTCTTCCGGTTTCAGCCCAGCCATGTTCGATTGCCCGGAAAGAATAAACAGATGCTTCGTATTCTCGGCAGGTAAGTTCGCACTGATAAAGCACAGAATTATGAAAGGAAGAATACGTTGCATGGGACTGTTTCTCATTTGAATTGATAGTTTCAAATGAGTCTACACAGCCAGTGCTGGATTGTCTTCTGCTACGTCGGACACGGTCAAGTCCGGGTTACGCAGGTGTTGAGGCGGCTTGATGGTGCGAGAGAACGGATGAAGTGGTTATGACTGACCTCGCACCTCGAATCACAGAGCCGTATGGCATCTTGTCGCAAAGATCCATTTTATTGCGTCACCAATTTGAGTAGAATCATGGACCCAGTTCTAAAACCTTTGATTTAAATCTCTGAATAATGTTGATTCAGTGTTTCAAGAATTTTCGGGATTGTTCCCTTTGTATTCCATCAGGCTGCTAGCATGAACAAAACAATCGACCGCCGTCGTTTTATCCTTCGGTCCGTTGCCGGATCTCTCGCTTTGCCTGGACTGCCATCCTTAATGGCGAGATCTTTCGGCGAGAACTCGGCACTTGCGGAGTCGCGCGGTGCGGGTGTTGGAGCTAGACGGTTTGTTGCGATCGGGAACTTGCTCGGTTTTCAGCAGAAGCAATTCTTCCCAGAAACGAAGGGGAAAGCTTTTGAAGAGACGACGCTACTCAAGCCTCTCGCTGCGAATCGGGAGCAGATGACGATCTATCGCGGACTTGATCATGGAATTCGCGGTGGTCATTTCGCTGTGCATACGTTTCTCTCTGGCTTGCTGCATCACGAGTCAAAGAATCGATCAGAGGGTAACGTTACCATCGATCAATTCATTGCTGATGAGGTTGGGAATCAAACGCGGTTTCCATCACTCACAGTCGGGTCTGAAGGCGGCATCCATGGCGGGTGCCAGCTCTCGTGGACCAAATCCGGCGTTCGCGTTCCACCGATCACTGGCCCGGCGGAGTTGTTTCAAAGACTCTTTGTTACTGAATCGAAAGAACGTCACGCTCAGAAGGTGAAAGCGAATTCATTGCAGGCTTCTATTCTCGATTCGATCCGCGAAGAGGCAGGCTCTCTTTCGAAGCGAGTCAACAACGAGGACAAAGCGAAGCTCGATGAGTATTTCAGTTCGATTCGCGACGTCGAAAAACGACTGGAACTCCGTAAACGCTGGGCTGATCAACCGAAGCCGAAGCCACCATTAGACAAGCCTGTCGATCATAACACGGTCGAGGATCTTCCAATGCTTTATGAGTTGATCGCGCTCGCGTTGCAGACAGACTCGACACGCATCGCAACTCTGGAAATTGGCGGCAGTTTTTTGCCCCAGCACCTTGGAATTGAAAAGTCCTATCACAGTATGTCGCATCACGGCAACGATGAAGAAACCATCGCACACCTCGTCACTCTCGAAAAGTATCAACTGGAACATTACGGAAAGTTCCTGTCCCGCCTTGCCGGAATCCACGATGGTGAGCAAACGCTGCTTGATTCGACAGCGGTGCTCTTTGGCAGTGGGATGGGAAGTGCTAACTCTCACACCAACACGGACCTGCCGATTATTCTCGCCGGCGGTGGCTATGGAAGTGGGGAATTCAAGAAGGCAACTTCCCGTGGACCTGGAAAGGTTCCCTTGTGCAACCTCTTCCTTGACATTGCTCAGCGAATGGGCGTCCAGAAGGAATCATTTGGAACTAGCACCGGAACGTTCTCGTAACATGAGCATGTCTTTCTTTGTGTCTGTCCGTCCGGAATCATTTCGTGCCCTTTGGATCATCTCCTTCTGCATTGCAGTGTCGTCTTCGATCTCCTTGGCTGAAACGAATTCCAAACAGAGAGCAGAGGTTGCGAGCTTTCTTAGTAAACACTGCATGCAGTGTCACGACGTCAGCACATCTGAAGGCGAGCGTGAATTCGAATCGTTCTCGCTCCCAATCAAATCCGAGCAACATCTGATCACCGCCGATGAAATTATTGATCAAGTCACGCTCCGGAATATGCCGCCCGAAGATGCGGAACAACCGACGGATGAACAGCGTCTGGCTTTGGTCAGTGCTCTGCGAGAGAGCATCCAAGAAGCTCGCAGCCAGTTTGAAAGCTCGGGGTCGCGCACAGTCATACGACGGCTTTCCAATCGCGAATATGAGAACACGCTCGCTGTGCTTTTCAACCGTCGCGTCGATACGCTCGGGTTAACGGCGGACTTCCCCAAGGAACAGACCAGCCAGCATATGGACAATATCGGCGAGTCCCTGGTGACATCGGGATTTCTGCTGGATCAGTACTTTCATGCAGCCACGCGATTGGTCGAGACTCGTCTTGGAAAAACTGCAATGAAACCAAAGTCGTGGCACTTCACCGATAATTTCCGGCAATATGAAGAACTGACTGGCTCTCACAAGAGCGTCTTCAACTTTGAATATCTCTGCCTCTACGAGCAGCCCAACACAGATACGCGGCAAGGCGGTTATGGACACAT
>JAJDEL010000541.1 GCA_029259835.1 Planctomicrobium sp.
CGAATATCTCCTTTGACCTTCTCGGCATCGACCATATCAACGTTGAACGGCGGATTGGCCATCACGTAGTCGCACTTGCCGACCAGTGAATGGACGTCTTCGTAGAACGTGTTCGCCTCGACGATGTCTCCCTCCAGCCCGTGAACGGCAAGGTTCATCTTGGCCAGCCGGATCGTCGTTGCTGTCTTTTCCTGTCCGTAGAATGTCAGATTGTGGGCGGCGTCCTTCCCTTGCCGTTCGACAAAGTGGCTCGACTGCACGAACATCCCGGCAGAACCGACCGCCGGATCGAGCACCTTACCCTTCTGCGGCTCGATGACGTTTACGATCGTCTGCACTAGCGACGGCGGCGTGAAGAATTCACCGTTGTCCTGTGCTCCCTGCATCGCGAACTTCATCAGAAAGTATTCGTAGATGCGGCCAAACACATCACCACTGGCCGTCTTCAACGCTTCGCGATCAAACGTACGGAGCAAATCTTCCAGTACGGTCCGCTCGAAGATTGTGTATTCCTTCGGCAGCACGCCCGTGAGTGGCTCGAACGATTCCTCGATCTTGTCCATCGCCTCGATCAGGGCTTCGCCAAGATCAACATCAGACGGCAGATCAAGGATGTAGTCGTAGCGTGATTCCGGCGGCAACCAGAGCGAACGGCGTTTGACGTAATCGGCCTTGATCGGCTTTCGCCGCGACTTGCCAGCCTCAATCTCCTTGGTCACTACATCGAAACGATTGGCCGCGTGCCGTAGAAAAATCACACCCAGTACGGGCATGCAATACTCCGACGACGTCAGCTTGGAATTCGCCCGCAGATTATCCGCCGCTTCCCAGAGGTCTTTTTCGATCCGGGAGATGTTAGTGAGTTGGTTTCCCATCAGTTTTCATTTCAGGTTGCAGATTACGCTTGTTTGGTTGTGTTGTCACATTTTCTGGTGAACTACGGAGCCTTTCGAGACATCGTGACCGGCGTGGGGTTCTTGATCGAAGACGACAGCCGCTCAATGTCCGCCCGCTTAAAAAGACGGTAATTGTTGACGGGATGCCGGTACTCCTGAAGTTTTCCCGTTGCTGCCCAGGCACGCACAGTGTTGGGGGAGACTCCGAGCAATTCAGCCGCCTGCTTTACCAATAAAAACTCATTGATTGCTGGCATTTCAGCCACCTTTGTGGTTCTGTGAAAGTCACATCTCGACAGCACCAAACCTTACCAGACCTGCAGCAGGGTTGCAATCTCGCCAAGCAGGCTTACAGTACAGGCTGTTTCTTCTGGGCAGTCGAACCCGAAGGCTTCGCTGGTGTCGTTCTCGGAGAATGCAGCCTGCAATAACGGAGACACGTGATGGCAACTACAAATCCCACCCTCAAGAAAGGCGTTCACCATGATATCCTTCAGTGGTCGGTGAAACTGCCAGCTTGGCAACGTGATGCACTGCGACGGATCGTCGAAAATGGACCGCTTTCGGAACAGGACATCGACGAACTCTCGGCCGCCTGTCGTCATGCAAATGGTTGCGATGAGGAAAGCGTACCGGAACTTGTCCCATTGGCTGCGGAGCACATCCCCACCCGGAACGAGAACGCCGAGAAGGTCACGGTCTCTTCAATTTCAGAACCAGAAAACGTCAACGCTGTCGATTCGCAGCAGTCGCTCCCATTCGCGCCATCGGGCCTGACGATCGTCTTCGGCTACAACGGTTCGGGGAAAAGTGGTTATGGCCGCATTCTTCGCCGAGCATGCCGTGCTAGGAATAAGGGCGACGCCATTCTCCCAAATGTGATGGCGAACGCTCCCGATGGGCCAGCGAGTGCGGTCATCACCTATGCACTGAACGACGTGGAGCAATCGCCCGAACAGTGGATTGACGGTCAACGCGCAATCGACTTGCTGGGTTCCATCAGCTTCTTCGACGCCGATTGTGCGTCGGTCCATGTTCGAGACAAGAATGACGTCGCCTTCACGCCTTTCGGGCTTGACGTCCTGCCTACGCTCGGCGAATCCTGCAAGGCGATTCAGAGCAAACTGAATGTGGAGAAAGCAAGCCTCGAAAGTGATGTCCCCAAGTTTTTGAATTCAATCCACGCCACCGGCTCAACTGTGGTGGGCAAGACACTTCCGTCTCTGAAGTCCAGCACCAAAACCGAAGACCTTGACGTTCTTGCTTCTTTGAGCAACGCGGAACTAAAACGCCTGAAAGATATTCCGATTCAGTTGGCTTCTGATCCGCAGAAAACTGCAAAGGAGTTGAGGACGCGAGCCGGGAGAATCGCATCACTACAGAAGACAATTGCGGAAGGATCGAAGGCGTTGTCAGATTCCGCGATTGCTTCGATTAAGTCTCTCGCTGACGACGCGATGACGAAGGCAAAGGCCGCAAAAGTCGCAGCAAAGGCCAATTTTTCGAATGAACCGCTGAGCGATATTGGGGAACCGGTTTGGCGTGAACTTTGGGAAGCAGCTCGCCGCTATTCGGCAGTTGCGATTCCAGATGGTGAGTTTCCCGTCACCGACACAGAAGACGCCGTTTGCGTGCTCTGTCAACAATCTTTGGATGCGGACGCGAAAGATCGACTCAGCCGATTTGAAGATTTTGTTCGAGACGACAGTGCCCAGCAAGCGGCCAAAGCGAAAACTGCATTGCAAAACGCAATCAAGACTCTCGACGGCCTTGGGTTGCGCAACGACGCATTGGGTGAACAACTAAAAGACGTTGAAGCGAGCGGCAATGCCACATCTGTCGTCGTTCGGCAGCAACTTGCAACGCTCTTGAGGCGACTGCGGGCCGTACAGCAAGCGAATGAGACAGACGCGTGGGATTTTGCGATTCCCGGAGTTCTACAGGAGACGATTGATGCCAAGTTGATATCACTAATCGCATCCTTGCAAGCAAAGGCAATGGAAGTCGAGAAGTCTGCCGACGTCGCTGAGCGAAGGAAACTTGAATCTACATTAGCAGAACTCAAAGCAAGGGACTGGCTCGCGACTGTGTTGGGTGACGTGAAAGAGTATGTTTCGCGTCTTGTCGATATCGACAAGCTCAAGAAGGCGATCAAACAGACGAAGACAACGGCAATTACTGCCAAGAGTAAAGAACTGGCCAAGGAATACGTTACCGACCAATTGCGCGATGCCTTCGCAAACGAAATCAAGGGGATGAAGCAAGGCACTCAGCGACTGAACGTGGAGTTGGTCCCGGCAGTTGGACAATACGGTTCGACCTATTATCGAGTTCAACTTGTAGGTGCAAGCAAAGCAGATATTGGGACTATCGTGTCCGAAGGAGAACATCGATGTATCGCACTGGCTTGTTTCCTGTCAGAACTTGCAACGGAGCCAAGTAAGTCAACGGTCGTCTTCGACGACCCAGTCACATCGCTCGACCACCATTGGCGTGGTTGTTTCGCTCAGCGTCTGGTTGACGAGGCCGCCCAAAGGCAGGTTGTCGTATTTACGCACGATATTGTGTTCTTACAAGATCTACTTCACGGTGCTGACGAGTCAAATGCTTCAATTCAAATCCAGCACCTCGAAGTACGAAAAGCGAATTCCGGACTGGTTGAACATGGGCTGCCTTGGGATGCGAAAAGTGTTGGCGACCGAATCGACAAGCTGGAGAAAGATGTACGTGCCGCCAAACCGCTTTATGAAAACCTCCAACACGAGGAATACAAAACGCGAGTCGAAGGCGTTTACGGGAAGTTGCGAGCAACGATTGAGAAGGTCGTTGAGGAGCAACTGTTTTATCGTGTTGTGGTTCGACACCGAGACTATATAAACCTCAAGGAACTGAGGAAAACTGCCGCAATTACCGACGATCACTGCCTTCGCGTGAAAAAACTATTTGATAAATGCTGCAACATTACTGATGCCCACCACCGTTCCCCTTCGCGGAGTTTTAGTGTGCCAACGCCTGCTGATGCTCTCAACGATCTGTCCGAACTGACGAGCATAGTTAATGCAGTGAAGGCCGAGCAAAGGAATGTCTGACAGTTGGCACATCCGAAAAGCCCTGCATCGTTGGATGCAGGGCGATGCCTGAGCTTTAGGCACAATGGCCACAGCGGCCATGTTCTTCAGTGGTTTGGATCACGGCAGTGACGGGGCGAGACCATTCGTTGTTGTCGTCTTCGCCATTGAGTGTGGCAAAGATGAATTGCAACGCTTTGTCGTAGTCGGACCAGTCGAACGTGATGGACTCCAGTTGACGAAGTTCGCCAGCGTTCTGTCCGAAACGGCAAACGGCGAATTCCTGAGCGCCATCGGGCGATGTCGAATCGTTCAACCAGACGTAGCGTGGATGAGCGGCAACGGTAAACGCCGTGCAGCAACACCATGTCGTTTCCGTGAGCTTGTGGGCGAGTTCTTCCGCCGAAGCCACTTCCGCGACAGACCAGATTCGATCTTCGTGCAGCATCAGTCACCTCCTTTTAGTCGTCAACTGGCGTCTCTCGCGACGCTTGCGGATGTCGTCCACTTTGTTCGCCACGGCAAGGCACGTGAATGTTGCGATCGTCTTGTGCCAATTCTTGCCGAGTGACTCGTCACCGATCGTGACTGGCGGAAATCCACCTTTGCGAATCCATTCGTACAACGCATCTGCCAGTTCTTTCGCCTCGTCCCATTGCTTGAGGCGTAAGGCATCGAGCATGTCGGTCCATGTTTGTTGAGGGTCCATGTTCATAGCTCCTCTTCGAGTTCAACCATGACTTCGGGCCAATACTTGATCCCGCCGTCATTGAAATAGTCAATCTCGACATGAATCGATTCCCCGCAGTCCGAGCAGTCCGCATCTAGCGAAACATCGTCAGCCCCA
>JAJDEL010000542.1 GCA_029259835.1 Planctomicrobium sp.
TGAATCGAAACGACATTCGGATGCACGACTGATGCGGCGGATTGTCCTTCGCGAGAGAACCGATTTCGGGCGGCGCCGGATGTTGCCAGATGCGGCGCGAGAACTTTAATCGCGACGTATCGATTCAGGGCCGCTTCATGCCCTTTCAGTACAACACCCATTCCACCGCAGCCAACGACACCGACGATTTCGTACCCGCCGAAGCGTCCCATCATGTGAGGATCATCGGTCGGCGAGAGTTGATCAATCACACCGGCTATCGAACCACGATGAATTGAATTTTCTTCAGTCTTCTCTTCTGTGGGATGCGAGTCGCCGACATTTGTTGCCTGAATTTCTATGTCAAAATCGTCAGCCGTCAGAAAGTCGGACGCTTCTTTCCACCACTGGTCGTCAGCGGCGGCATGCTCGATCTCTTCTCGACAAACGTGACACTCATCAAGATGAGCCAGCAACAGTTGCTCCTCATTCTCTTCAAGTTGTTCGTTCAGAAAACGAGTGACCGAGTGAGCATGACATGAAGATCGGATATCGGTCATGTTTCGTCCTCCTCAACAAGCTGCTTAACAACCTCTTTGAGACGCCGCATCACTCGACTGCGTGCGGCGTACAAGGCACCCATCGTAATTCCCAACTGATTGACAACGACCTCCGTTGACTGGTTTTCTATCGAAGTCAGCCAAAAGGCTTGCCAGGTTGTTTCTGAAAATTCAACACGAACAATTTTCGCGGCATGACGAAACGTCGCCCGGCGATATTCGCCCTGAAGTTCTGCGTCAACTCGCTCCTCATTCAGCGAGTGATTTGCAAGTTGCTGCGTCATCGTCGTCCCTCCCGCGGCTGCGTCCGGTTTCTTTCGAGTGAGTGAATTGATCACAGCATTCCGCGTAACGACCAATATCCATGCTCGAAACGAACCTTGCTCTTCTTCGAAGTCCCAATCCTGAACTTTTTCAGAAACTTTCGCGAACACCAACTGTGCGAGATCATCGGCATCGGCAGGTTGCAGACCTCGTTTTCTCGCGAAGCGATAAATCGCCGGCTGGTAAATCTCCACGAACTCCTGCCACGCATCGAGATCGCGCGGATTCTTCACTCGGCACAACAAACTCGCACGCGTTGTAGGCAGTTCCGCCACCGGCTCTCCGAATCGATCAGTTCTTCCAGAGTAAAGCACACAATAACTTGAGCAGTCTGACAGAAAAATCTTGTTTTCGTCAGACTTTCATAAAAGTTATTCGATTCGCCAGCGTTTTTGCCCCGCACTTGAACTGTGGGGCAAACCCTTATTCATTGTCTGCGCTCGGAGCAAAGCCGCGGCGCATTGTGTTCTCGGTGATGTTGACCGGGAGCATGAATTGGAGAAGGTAATCGGGACCGCCTGCTTTTGTCCCGATGCCGGACATTCTGAAACCGCCGAACGGATGCCGCTGGACGATCGCGCCGGTGATCCCTCGGTTGAGGTACAAGTTCCCGACGAGGAACTCTTCTCGCGCACGCTCCAGATTCTTTGGGCTGCGGCTGTAAATGCCACCGGTGAGGGCGTATTGCGTTCCGTTCGCGAGTTTGAATGCGTGGTCGAGATCGCGCGCTTTCATTACTGCTAAAATCGGTCCAAATATTTCGTCCTGAGCAACTCGAGAATCTTCTTCAAGGATATTGAAGACGTGCGGACCAATGTAAAACCCTTCATCTTTTCGGTCGGAGAGATCGATAGCGACCAGGGTCTCGCATTCTTCGGCACCAACTTCGATGTAGTCGGAGATTCGGTCGTAGGCTTCTTGTTCGATGACAGGACCAAAGTCGACACCAGGATCACTGGCAGGACCAACGACCAGACTTTCGACCGCATTCACAAGCCGTTCGACGAACGCATCGTAAGTATTCTTGAGAACGATCACTCGTGAACACGCAGAACATTTCTGCCCAGCATATCCAAACGCGGAGTCGATGACTCCTTGAACTGCGTCGTCGAGATCGGCATCGTCGTCGACGATAATCGCATTTTTTCCGCCCATCTCTGCAATGACCTGTTTCACGCTGACTTGGCGTGGATCAGTCTTCGCTGCGAGTTCGTTAATCGAAAGCCCTACTTCCTGAGAACCGGTAAATGCGATCACGTCGACATCTGGACTGCTAACGAGTGCCGGACCGATTTCTTCTCCGTTCCCTGGGAGGAAATTCAAAACACCGGTCGGCAAACCAGCATCGCGCGCAATTTCCATCAGCTTCGCTGCGACAATCGAGGATTGCTCGGCTGGCTTCATGACAACCGTGTTGCCGGTCACCAATGCGGCAGCGGTCATGCCTGTCAGGATTGCGAGCGGGAAATTCCACGGGGCAATCACAACGGTGACACCGCGCGAACGATAGCAGAGCGTGTTCTCTTCGCCGGGGTAATCACAGCGCAATTCCGAAACGAGGTCACGCATCGCGAGGGAGTAATACTGACAGAAGTCGATGGCCTCAGAGACTTCGGCATCTGCATCTTTCCAGGGTTTGCCACATTCGAGGACCAATAAGGCTGCGAGTTCGAAACGGCGATTGCGGATGCCTGTTGCGATCAGTTCCAAGTATTCTGCACGATGATCGGCAGGCACCTTTCGCCACTGCGACCACGCACGCTGAGCCGCTTCAATCGCCTCTTCAGCTTGTTCAATCCCTGCTGAGGCGACCGTACCGACGACAGTTTCCTTGTCTGAAGGGTTCCTGGAGACGATGTGTGCACGACAATCCTGGGCTTTTCCGTCGATGTTGACGGGATAATCCGCCCCGAAATCACTTTCGACGTCTTTCAACGCTTGCTTCATCTCGGCGCGGTTTTCCGCGCGACTGAAATCCGTGTTTGGTTCATTTTGAAATCGTTGAACGTGAATTGGTTTTGGACGATCTTCCGCTGACATCCCATTCTCCATCAAAGCTGCTTCGCTAGAGAGGCAGCCGCAATATTCAAAGCCGTGATTTAAGGTTGTAAGCTATGCAGGATGTTCAGGTTCTCGCGATACGTCAAGGACATACAGGAGATCGTTTGAAAAGTTGTCGGAGTTGGTCTGCGAGATGCAGAGAGTTCAAGAAAATTGAGGCAATTGGGTGCAGTTGATGAAGAGTTTGGTTCAGGTGCACTTCCCGTTACACTGCGTGTGGAGCCATATTTTATTGCGAATCGGTGAATATTGATTCGTACCTTCCTCGCAGCATTGACAGATAAGAAGCAATCCATGTTTGATCTTCCAGCAATTCAACAAGCTTTGCGTGATTTCAACCTCGATGGCTGGTTGCTCTACGATTTTCGAGGAAGCAACCAGCTTGCCCAGCGAATCATGCAACTCCCGGAAAACACCATGGGGACACGTCGATGTGCTTATGGGATTCCAGCAGAAGGAAATCCAGTGAGGATTGTTCATCGAATTGAAGACTCCTCACTCGACCACCTGCCGGGAGAGAAGCAGATTTACCTTCGCTGGCAAGAATTCGAATCTGCGATCGGAGGCTTTCTCGCAGGAAAGAAGCAAATCGCCATGGAATACTCCGAGAAAAACGGGAACCCTTATATCTCTCGCGTTGATGCCGGAACGATTGAGCTTGTTCGCTCGTTTGGTGTTGAAGTCGTTTCTTCCGGAGACTTGATCCAGTTATTTGAAGCTGTTTGGGACGATGACCAATGGGCTATGCATCAGGAAGCAGCCGTTTTGACAAACGCTGCGTTTGAACTTTCCTGGA
>JAJDEL010000543.1 GCA_029259835.1 Planctomicrobium sp.
ATTGGAACCCCCCAACTACACTAGTTCCCATATGGTCTTCCCATGTGGGGCCCCGGCAACTTAACAATGTCTACATATGGTTGGCGAAGCTGGTAAGGACTTCTTCTGCTCGGCTTGTTAGTTCTTGCTCGCTTTGCAAAACGAATCCCTGGCAATGTCACTTTGGTTGCAACAGATCGAGATGCGAACGTAGTTCGTATTCCGCTCCAGAAAAGTTTGGACGATCCGATCTTTGGAGGTCGCATTCCAGAAGTGGCGCAGGATCTGACTTACCGGATCGAATTCGATGATCGAAATTCTGATGATTATTCAGTGACGACTTTCACGTTTCCGGAATTGCTCAACGCAGATGCGGTAATTGATTTCCCAGACTACACCGGTCTCGACTCCGAAAAGCTCGAAGATGTCCGGCGTGTGAGTGTGATCGAAGGCGCTGAAATCGCTTTTGATTTTGAACTGAATAAAGATGTCAAAACCGCAGAGTTCATTGATGTTGACGATGACAGCCACCGCATCGCACTTACGCCAGATGAGTTCGATCCTGCGAAACGTTTATTAACGTGGACGCCCACTTTACCACAAAAACGAACGTTTCGACTTGAAATGACCGACCACAATGGACGATCAAATCGAGATGTCCCGGAGTTTGTGGTTCAGGTGTTACCGAACAAGCCTGCCAATCTCAAAGTTGAATTTCCATCGCGAGACATCCGCGTATCACCGCTCGAAGAAGTCTCGCTTCAGGCAAACGCTTCGGATGATTTTGGTCTCGTTGAGTATGGTCTGGTCTTTGAAACACCAGATGGAAAACAACACGCATCGATTCTGGGTGAGAAAACTGAGCGTGACGAAAAGGCAGGCATGGAGCATCTGCTCGAACTCGAACCATTGCAGGTTTCTCCAGATCAACTCATCTCTTACTACTTTTACGCCGACGATATCGGTCCCGATGGTGCCACACGCAGAGCCTTTAGCGACATTTTCTTTTCCGAGGTTCGTCCGTTTGAGGAAATTTTCCGTGAGGTTCCTGCGAACCGTAGCCAGCAAAAAAAGCAGGAAGAACAAGGCGGCACACAAAGTGGTCAACTGTTGGAAGTGCAACGGCAAATTGTCTCTGCGACGTGGAATTTAATACGTTCAGAGTCCCGCACAGTTCCTTCCGCGAAGTTTCTCCCGTCATCAGAAACATTGTTTGAATCGCAGGAACAAGCGATCGAAATGGCAGAGAAACTCAAAGAGAAGCTCGACGATGAGGAAATGCAGCAACACCTCGGAGATGCAATCGATTTTATGATCTCTACGTCCGGGCACTTCGCGATTGCAATTTCCAAGAGCGAAATCGAGAGTCTTCATGAGGCAAGGTCCGCTGCTCAGGCTGCATACCAGGCGTTGTTGCGACTCAATTCTCGCGAGAAAAAAGTCCAGCAAAAGCAGCAGTCGCAAAGTCAATCCAAGAATTCAAAACCGAAAGACCGCAGCCGGCAACTGAAGGCTCTGGAATTAAAAAACAATCGCGACCGCTACGAAACAGAACGGCAAGCTCAACAGCAACAGCAGAAGAAAGAAGAGCGCGAAACATTACAGGTTCTCAACCGGCTGCGAGAGTTGGCGCGTCGGCAAGAAGACTTGAACGAGAAAATTCGCGAACTCGAAAATAAACTCCGTGAAGCAGAAACTGAACAAGAAAAAGAGAAGCTCAAACGAGAGTTGAAGCGCCTTCAGGAAGAACAGGAAGAGTTGCTACGTAATCTTGACGAAGTGCGAGAACGAATGAATCAGGAAGAAAACCGAGAGCGTATGGCAGATGCTCGTGAACAAGTCGAAGAAACTCGCGAACGCGTTCGGCGTGCATCAGAAGCATTGAAAGAGAATCAGACATCCAAAGCTCTGACGGAAGGAACTCGTGCCCAACGTGAACTCGACAAACTCAAAGATGACTTCAAAAATCAGACAGCGAGCCAGTTTGAAGATGCCGTGCGTGAGTTGCGCAGCGACGTTCGCGAACTCGTGAAGAATCAGGAAGAAGTCGCAGAAGCGATGAACGGCACGGAAGAAGAGAAGTCGCAGAACGCGCGAAAATCCCTTCGTCCAGACGATAAGTCACAAGATCGAGAAGAAATTGCCAAGGCACTCGAAGCCCAGAAAGAACGGCTTTCAGGTATTCTCGACCGAACAAAGGAAGTCATCGAAGATTCCGAAGAGACCGAGCCATTGCTCTCAAAAAAACTGTACGACACAATGCGAGACCTCCGCAAATACGATCCGGAAGAAGCACTCAAAGGGGCCGCGCAGTTGCAGCGATATGGAATTGAAGCAGAAGCAAAGAAAGCGCAGGCTCAAGCGAAACAAGGAATTGAAAAACTCGAAGAAGGCGTCGAAGACGCCGCACGCTCAATCCTCGGGGACGAAGGCGAAGCACTCGCCGCAGCCAGTGAAGTCCTCGATGAACTGACACAGGCGATCGAAGGTGAACTCCGTGAGAATTCAGGCGGTAAACCTGGTCAGAAGAGTGAGGGGCAGCAGCAGGATCTAAATTCAGCGTCGTCACAATCAAAGCAACAACCTGAAGACTCAGCAAAAAAGCAGCAGACTGGACAGCAATCAGGTCAGAGTAAAGAGAAAGAGCAAGGCGAGAAGAATCAAGATCAGCCTCCAATGCCTGGACAGTCTCAGCAATCGGCTCAACAACCTGGAGAAAATCCTTCGACAACATCTTCAAAAGGGGAACAAGGCAAGCCAGGACAGGGGCAACAAAAAGGTGAGGGCCAAAATGGTCAAGGACAAAAAGGAGAACAACCTGGGCAGCAATCAGGTGAGCAGCCCGGTCAACAACCCGGCAAGCAGCCAGGGCAGAGTGGTCAGCAAAGTGGTCAAAGCGGTTCCAATCTGGGAGAGCAAATTGGCAATCTGTTTCAGGAAAGCAATTCGCAGAACGGAGGCGGGCAGACTGGTTCAAACCGACCGTTGACAGGCGATGAGTACCGAGAATGGTCGGACCGAATGCGTGATCTCGAAGAAATGGTGACGACTCCGGAATTGCGATCTCAAGTTGCAACCATCCGGGACCGCGCCAGACAAATGCGGATCGATATGAAGCGTCACTCGAAATCCCCCGATTGGGATCTCGTCCGAACTTCCATCTACGGACCAATGCTCGAACTCCAGCAGGTCATCGCCGAAGAAATTGCCCGTCGCGATCCCAACGAAAGTCTCGTTCCAATTGACCGCGACCCCATTCCAGACAAGTACACCGACCTCCTTCAAAAATACTACGAAGAACTCGCCCGGCAAAGAGTTCAACAAAATCCCTGATTCAATTTACTCATCCATATCTCCTTCCTCTATCTTCCCAATGCACAACATCAACAGTTTAAATTTCACACGTCGCCAATGGCTCACTCGGTCTGCACTTGGATTCGGTGCACTTTCGCTTTCTGCTCTCGACTGGGAGTCGGTACGCGCGGCTACCGTACAGAAGGACAAGCAGTCATATCTTCAATACCCGCAAAGAGCGAAGAATGTCATCTTCCTTTATATGGATGGTGCTCCGTCTCAGGTTGACACTTTCGATCCCAAACCACTGCTGACGAAGGAAAACGGTCAGCCTTTCAAGATGAAAGTCCAGCCGACGCAGTTCGATAATAACGGGTCGACGCTTGGTTCTCCCTGGAAGTTCAAACAGTACGGTGAAAGCGGACTGCCGGTCAGCGATCTCTTCCCGCATGTCGCGGCGTGTGCCGATGACTTATGCGTGGTTCGGTCGATGACATCCGCGTTCTCTGAACATACAAACGCAAACTATTTTCTGCATACTGGACATGGTTTGCAGGGACGTCCCAGCATGGGAGCCTGGGTCACGTACGGATTAGGAACCGAGAGCAAAGATTTGCCGGGCTATGTCGTCTTAAACTCTGGATTGATTCCTCCCGGTGGGTTGGCATGCTTCGGTAGTGGATTTTTACCAGCGACTTTCCAGGGATCGGTCTTCAAAAAAGGAGCAACCCCTGTCGCTGATATTATCCCGAAAGAGCCATCCTCAGCAGCTCAACTACGGAAGCTGGAACTGATGCGGAAGATGGACCGCAGTCTGCTCGAAAGAACCGGTCGCCACGATGCGATTGAATCCGCGATTTCGAATTACGAACTCGCATTCCGTATGCAAACCGCAGTGCCAGATTTGATGGACATATCGAAAGAGACCGAAACAACTCAAAAAGAGTATGGGATTTTCAATGACTGGGCAGGCACAAAAACGTTCGGTCAGGCATGCCTCGTCGCGCGACGAATGGTTGAGCGGGGAGTTCGATTCATCCAACTCACTTGCCCTGGTGGAGCCGGAGACCGCTGGGACCAACATAACAATCTCAAGGACGGTCACACGAAAAACGCAAAGTCAGTCGACCAACCAATTGGGGCTTTGTTAAAAGACCTCAAAGCGAGAGGACTCCTCGACGATACACTTGTTCTCTGGGCCGGAGAATTTGGTCGAACCCCGTTCGCGCAAGGAACAAACGGTCGCGACCACAACCCGTTCGGCTTCACGGTCTGGATGGCAGGCGGCGGCGTCAAAGGGGGCATCTCGTACGGTGCGACGGACGAATACGGCTACCACGCCGTAGAAAATCGCCTCGAAATGCACGACCTGCACGCAACAATTCTACATCTCCTCGGCATCGAACACACCGCCCTCACCCGCCGCCACAGCGGCCGCGACATGCGCCTGACAGATGTTCATGGGAAGATTATTCATGATATCGTAAAATCTTAAAGCATCTTATGCTCTCGTCCCAAACTTGAATTTCTAATCATTTGGTGCGATTTGCCATAACCGTACCGGATCGTCTCTGCCCGCACTGGCGAGGGTACGCCCATCGGCTGAGAAGGAGATGGCACTAATACCGCTTTGGTGTCCATAAAGCGTGGTCTGTTCTTTCGTGCTTTTTATGTTCCATAACTTAACTGATTCGTCCCCGCTGCCGGATGCCAACGTTTTGCCATCAGGCGAGAAGGCAACGCAGTAAACCGAGCCGTTGTGTCCTTTCAAAGTGGAGATTGGTTTTCTTGATTCCAAGTTCCAAAGACGTACAGTCCAGTCGCCGCTGCCTGTCGCCAGCGTTTTGCCATCCGGCGAGATCGCGACACTTAAGATTTCTTCGTCGTGTGCTTCGAGACTGGCGAGTTCGGTCCCTGTGGTGGTGTTCCAGAACTTGATTGTATTGTCCCAACCGACCGAGACAAGAGTTTCACCATCGGCTGCAAATGCAAGAGACCAGACAGCATCGGTGTGACCTGTGAGTACCGATCGCTCTTCGCCACGTTTGGTGTCCCAGAGCCTGATCGTGTTGTCGGCGCTCCCGGTTGCCAGTGTTTTGCCATCGATGGAAAAGACGGCGGAGGTGACTTTGCTTGTATGGCCTTCCAAGTCTGCGCGAAGTTTTCCGGCGGCCACGTCCCACAACATCACTTTCCCGCTACTTTGGTAATTGTTGCTACCTTGCAGAAATTCACTGCCACCAACGTAAGCCAGGAGTTTGTCGTCTGGCGAGAATGTCACTCCAGAACAGTTGTTCCTAATTTTTGTTGGTGAGGGAAGTTTCTCCTCTCCGGTTGA
>JAJDEL010000544.1 GCA_029259835.1 Planctomicrobium sp.
GTCTCCCTGAAACTTTTCCTTCGAGACGCTCTCAGTTGGCTTCGGCGGTTCAGTTTGTTTCGGCGGTTCAGGAACCTTCGCTTCTGGATCAATGCGTTGTAGCATATCAATCGAAACGGAATCCTTCGGATTTGCGGTGACAAGGAGTTCGAGTTGCGTTTGAGCAGCATCGTTATGACCAGCAGTCACGTAGTGATAAGCCAAAACAAAACGAGCAGCCATGTCAGAGGAGTTCTTTTTGCAATAATCTTCAAGAGCGCGAAGATGTTCAGTGTAGACATCAACACTGGGGTATAGGCCGCTCAAAGTTGTCCAATCCCAGCCTGGACCAACACTGAGGACTGCATAAAGCGTAGCAGCGGAGTCGTTATAGTTCTTTTGTGCAAAGGTGACGAGTGCGCGGAATTCATGAATCGCAGTGTCGTTCGGAATTTCTTTCAAAGCAGCGTCTGTTGATTTCAGTGCGGCTGCATAATCTCCATCCATGAAATCAACGCGAGCCTGATCGAAATTCGAGAGTCCTTCTTCAGAGACTCCCGGTGGAGGTTCTGTTGAAGCAGGGTCGGTCGCGAGTGTCGTTTCATCGGGTGTCATCACGATGGGCTGTGAGTAATTATAAGAAGTGGAGCTATTATCTACGTAATACGGGTTGGAATAGTCGTTGTATCCAAACGCCCAACCAACGCGGTTCACAGCCCAACTGGTCACACCAAACGCTGTCATCACTGGATAACGATCCCACCAATAGTTCAACCGACCACCTCCGTAATAACCTCCGTGCCAGTGTCCGTTATGCCAACCATGGTGATGACTATAATGATGGTCGTGCCAGTCGTCCCAACGATCCTGGCGATCATTGTATCGATCTTCACGGTTTCCCATTCGGTCGTCGGCGCGATCACCTCGATTGTTCATTCGATCATCGAGGCTACTCTTTCGATCATCGAAACTGGGGCGTTCCGTAGGACGATCTCCGATACCTGGTCGCTCTCCAGCTCCTGGTCGATTTCCAATTCCAGGGCGGTCTCCTCCACCACCTAATCCAGGGAGTGTTGCTGGTCGATCCCCAATATCAGGACGATTCGCTCCTCCTCCAGGTCGTGAAGGAAGTTGCGAAGGTCTTCCAGAACCACCTCCTGGAGTTGAAGGACGTGTGCTAGGTCTATCACCTCCACCAAAACTGGGACGTCCTGTATCGATTCCGGGTCGCGTGCCAGGACGCGTCCCTGTGCCAGTTCCAGGACGTGTCCCAGGTTGAATGCTCGGTCGCTGTCCAGACCCCGGACGTGTTGATGGAATGGACGGTCGAGTTGACGGCCTGCTGGAAGGAATAGAAGGTCGAGTCGAAGGACGCGTTGATGGTCTGCTCGACGGAATCGATGGACGTGTCGAGGGTCGACTCGATGGCATCGACGGTCGCGATGACGGTCGGCTAGGTGATGGTCTTGATGTCGGACGACTGATTGATGGTGATGATGGTCGCGAGACAGGTCGTGACGGTGCTCTACTGGGTGAAGGACGACTCATCCCTCCTCCGCCACCGAAACTGCGGCCGCCTCCACCGCCTCGTCCACCGCCACCGCCACCAAAACCGCGGGCGTGGACAATTTCTGCACCTAACAAAGAGACTGCAAAGCAAAGCAATACGATATTTAATTTTGATATGTTCATGATCATCGACTCGTAGTTCAAAGATGGAAAAATTGACGCTCAATCTGGCGAATTCACTTGGACTCCGCAGTCGTGTTATCAAGGCCCAGTGAAAGGGGACGGTGAAGGAGGTCGGCGTACCATCGTGACAGGCTCACTTCCACCACGAACGTCATCTCCAATAATAAGATTGCTGTATTGCCAAGTCAGCATTTCAGCGTCGATAATCTTATAGATTGCAGTGGATGTCACAGTTTCACCTGAAGCACTCACGCCAGCACTGGTCAAAATCCAGCCATCATCAGTGCGCGTCCAAAATCCGGAAAAGAATCCGCCTTCGGAATCGAATGTCCAGGATCGGAGTTTTTTATGAACTGAGTCCCAGCCAGTCCGCTGTGTTCCGGACATCTGTCGTCCGTCATTCATTTGAACAGTAAATCTCCGCAGAAGATAATTCCCATCCTCTGACCAATCACATTGAGTATTCACGACTGATTTGGAATCTTCATTGATCCATTCTCCAACCATCCAGGAGAGTTGAGAGAGCTGTTCGACTCGCCCCATTTCTTCTCTGGGAAAATCTTTCAGAATTGCAATTCGCCAAACACCATCGTCACTTTTATGATGAATCGCGACGTATCTATTGTGATGTCGAGGTTGATTTGCAGAAGCAGAGGCGATGACTGTGCCTTCTTCAATTGCGACCGAATCTCCGAGAGACCGTACGCCATCAATGTGAATGGAATCGATTAGTACGCCCGATGATCCAGCAAATGCCTCTTCAAAACGGGCAACAATCGCTGCACGCCCCGAAGTGCGGACCTTAAGTTCGTCGAGAAATTCTGCGTCTTCAGTAAACAACTCTCCGATCGCAGTGGCATCTCGCTTCGCGTATGCGTCGACGAATCGTTGAGCACTTTCCCAAAAAGGTTTCTCGTTTTCCGGGATTTCGAATGCTGCTTCTTTTTCTTCCGGCGCAGCAACATCTTGAGCCAGGGAGAAACAGGGGGTAGCGAGCAGAATAAAGAGACCAAGCAACGGCCCCGTTTGTGTACGCAAGAACATGATCCAAGCCTCTTTGAGACGAACTGATGTTGGAAGAAAACGTTTCACTTCATCAGAACTATCAAGCGAACTCCATTCAGCGAGGGCTTGATGAAGAAAAAAACAACGCAGTGAAAAGTGATATGAGTTTGAAGTGACGACCCCAGCAGACTTCGCCGATTGTAGACTTAGAAATCAAATTATCAAATCAGGAGGACGGAAATCCCCGCATTTAAACCGCAGGACTTCCATCTGACGGATTATCTTAACAAGAAATAAATACAAACTCTGCCAAGAGAACGCCGCATCAAGGCGCTCTCTTAGAGTATTTTGAAACTTATTTGCTCCACGTAAAGAACTGAGAATACCTCCTCTCAACAGATCCAAACGGCTCGCAATAGTGATTCACCTCATTCGCTGCGCAATACTTTCACAGCATTGAGTAACGGCGTTCCCTGCTTCGGAACGAGAGCGATAGTAAGATTCTCGGTAATTTCAAAATCTTTGACTTCTTGGACAACAGCCGTTGCTGTTTTACCGTTGTTCTTGTCCAGAGTCACATCCTTTAGGACTGTTGTGCCATTGAATTGAACGTCAAATGTCGCGGCTGCTTGGTCCTTCGCTTCGCTGGCATTCGCGAGGTGCAGTTCGACGGAGAACGTTGCAGGTTTGTCGTCCTTGCCGAGTAACGGCAACGTGAGTTCGTTCAACCCTTCTGCCCAGGACGTATACAGCCATGGTGTTTGAGCACCTTCGATTGCCATCACTTTTTCGTTGATCGCGCGGTAGCCACCGCCACTTGCAAACTTCGGCTTGACGTCCAATTTGACATCGAGTGATGTTTCCTGATACGCCTTGTAGCGAGGATAAGAAAGCCAAACCGTCCCGTGGGCATCTTTGCGGTCCCCGGGGGCTCCCAAGTTGAGGGCGAGGTGTTGAACCGGCGTTTTCGTTCCGACTGCACTGTAAATCGCCCAAGGTCTGCGAGCTTCTCGTGGTTCGAGAACAATCGTTGAAGCAATTGAAAACAGGCAAACACAGCCAGCGCTCGCTTCGGGAATCATCACGAGACCATTGGCAGGAATTGCGTTGATCCAGCAACCGAGACGATGACCAGCGAAGTGCCGCACACCTGCATCTTGTTCAAGGTCCATGAATCCTGTGAAGCCGGAACGGAACATAACCATTCCGGAATCAGCAGCAGTCAACATTCCGCAGTGGTGACCAGTTCTCATCATCGACCAGGGAACTTCCGCTCCAGTGATCGGATGCTTACGCGTTTGTTGTTCACCAGTTTTCAGATCGTACATCCACGGTTCCGCCAGGACTTTTTCACCGACTAAAATTGGACGGCTGCGGTAGTTCGCATCCTTGGACCAGAGTTTGTATCCATCGTCAGCAGAAAGAGCGACAAGTCGCCGCCGCGAGAATTCTCCAGCAACAAACTGTCTCCAGTAGTGACCATTCGCGTTCGCACCACACAGGATGAGCGTGTCGTTCTGGTACATCAGGGTCAGCATTCCGCCGCCGATACCGATTTCGCTACAGTCAGTCACATCGACAGGTTTGGACCACAACACTTTTCCCGTTTGAGAATCAATCGCGACCGCGCGACGCAAGTCGATCTTCTTCATTCGATCTTCGGCGATCTCGCGTTCTTTGCCTTCCAGATTTTCGAGTTCACTTTTGTCCTGGCGAAGAATCTCCGCCCGCTGCTCACTCGTAATCGTGCTATCAACAAAGAAGACACGCTTCGGGCCGATTGCAATCGTGTTATGCGAGATACTCGATCCCTGATAGTCCCAAAGGTGTTTTCCTGTTTTCAGGTCGATCGCAAAGACCCCGTCGGTCGCATCCTTCGTTCGGCGACCACGTCGGCGCGACCGCGCGTCAATGGAATCCATGACTGTCGCGGTTCCAAACAACAAGTCTCCCTGAACGGCAACGTATGCCCATTCATGCTTGCCTTCTCGGCGAGATTCCGGGAGTTTGTGTATTCGGATAGCTTTTCCGGTTGCGGCGTCGAGTTCATGACATTCCTGGCCGACGAAGTGGTACAGGCGGTCATCCGTCGCTGTGAGGTTACCGGGACTGACGTTCATAAAGACGCCGATTCGGATTCCTTCCGGATTGTCGTACTCCCACAAAAACAGGCCGTTGTAAGCATCGTAAGCGCGAATGTTTGTTTCACCTTGAACAAACAGTCGTCCGCCCACTGCAAGCGGTCCGACGGCTCCATCGTGGCGATTGACCATGTCGTCAATACCGGGATCTCCGTACCAGAGTACACCCAAGCCTCCTTTAACCCGAGTGTCGTCACTCACAGCTGTGTTCGCTGAATTTCCGTATTGATGCGTCCAACTCCCCGCACCTGGAAGCATTCCACGAGAAAGTGTCGCCCAACCGTCGACAGATTTCTGAGTCACTTCAGAAGGAATGAGTTCCGTCGATTCGACAGCCTTCGTCACAACGCTGGCTGCTTCGGTCGCATTCCCCTGCGATGGCTGTCCGAGGCACATTACGCCACCGGCAGGTTTGAGATGGCGTAATACTAGAGCCGGGTCGGTTTGTGCTTTCCCTGTTTTTACGAATTGGTCACTCACAATCAAATTCGCAAAATAGTTTGAATACGGGATATCCGCAGGATCGAATTGATGAACTGTGACTCGGTTTCCATAAAAACCGACCTTCGATAGGTTCTCGCGAGCCTTTGCCACATTCGCAGGATCGGATTCGATCATGTAAATTTCTAAATCACTTTGCTTAGCAAGTTCATAAGCGAGTTGGCCTTCCTCACCATCAATCACTAGAGCGAAACCACGCGTCACACCAGTTTGCTCGATGATTTCCTTCGCGGCTTGTTGGTAAGCATCTGTTGTTGGAAATGTAGCAGCGACTTGTGAAGCGGCGTTCTTTGTTGGTGTGCCAGTAGCGGAAAATGAATAAAGAAACCCGGTTTCCGTACTGACAATGAGGTTGCCATCTGATACCGCGAATCCGCGAGCTTTTCCATCGACATCGACTTGCCAGACGACTTCTCCTGATTCTGCCGAGTACGCGGTAACTTTGTTATCACCTCCAACGAAAACGGCATTTTTAGTCGCAAGCAATGCGGCATCATCCGTCGTCTTAACTTGCCATGTGACGCCGACATCGGCGATCTTTTTCATTTCATTATTAGCATCTGTAATTTGCTTGCGAATCTCGTCAGCTTTGTCACCGGCGCCACGAAGCTTCCTAGACAAGCTGTAAACATCGTTTTCCAGCTTGTGCCGAATGCGGCTGTTGACGGCATATTCTTCGCGATTCAGTCGAGCGACGACTGTTCCGGTCGCAACGTACGCGTCGCCACCAAGGACGGACATTTGCCGACCAGCGAACCAGCCGAATCCGACGTCCCCTTTTTGCTGTGTCATCGCCAACAAGTGATGTGGACCGCCAGAGTAGATTTGTCCATCTGCGAGCAAAGCCTTTGTCCCGCCAATGATTCCCCCTGCCGTGGAACGCCAGCTATGCGTGCGCTTATGAATGAGCTTTCCTGTCTTGCGATCAAATGCGGCAGGTAGTGAACGTCCCGAAGGAACGAACAGCAGGTCTTCGCTGGCGAGCAAATATCCTTGAGGAGAAAGGTCGTCGCGCCCGGCATCTTTCGTACTCAGATTGTCCTGTTTCCAGATGACCGAGCCATCCTTCGCATCGACTGCATAGAGGTAAACATTTTCATGTGGAAAGATGCCAGCTCCAAAAAAAGCAACTCCGTCGTCGACAAGCACGCCTGTCCGAACCGGCCACCGTGAAGTCATTTCTCCACGTGCAAGCAACCAGTCCTCTTCCGATCCGGCGCGAAACTGCCAATTCAATTTTCCGTCCGCAGCATCAACACAATAAACATGACCATCGTCCGACCCGAAATATACACGACCATCAACGACAGATGGTGCCAGGCGAATTGGAGCACCGGTGTAGAACGTCCATTCCGTCGCACCTGTCTTCAAGTCCATGCAATGTAACTGATCATCGGCGGTTGAACCGAAGAAGAGCTTGCCACCGACGATGACTGGATGAAAAACGCCATCGAATTTGACGCGATGTCCCAGGAGTTTGCCTTCAACGACTCGTCCTTCTCCACTTGAAAACGAAAGATCAGGTGGCGCCGGAGATTCATACGTCCAAATCGACTTCAAAGGGAAGGAGATCGTTTCACTGCTGCCAGCCGCTCTGGCGTTGTTGCCGCGATAGGTCGGCCAGTCAGCCGCCTGAGTAAGCGACTGCCCAAGAGTCAGTAGAACGAGGAGCGTCAAGATGGCGGGACGGAACAAAGTGCGAGAAAGCATTCTGTCTCCTTTAGGAAACGGCGTGGAAGGTGGGAGTGAGTATGCAGGTCCGAAGTTGATGGTAAACGACTCAAACGATCTGGTATGGTTGAATGGTCTACGAAACAGGAATATACTCTATCGTCTTCCTGCCCGACCGCCTACCATCTGCCAGAGAATTTGTCTTTGGTCACACTAAATTACGAATTGCGGAGATTGCTAATGCGATTTCGTACCACCACGATTGCCCTCGCTGTGATCGCCTTTGCTTCAATTGCAACGGCCTGTTCCGTACCGGTGTTTCGGTACGCCCTGGAACATTGGCGTCCCGATCTGTACGTTGCTTATGTCTTTCACGATGTTGAGCTTTCGAAAGAACAACAGGCCGTCGCCAACTCGATGCAGCCGTTGGGGCCAGACGGTGCTCCGATTGCAAATTTGGCGGTCAAAGTTGTCGACATCAATGATGATCTCGCACCAGTGATTGCAGAAATTTGGGAAGCTCACAAGATTGAACAACTGCCTACAATGGTCGTTCGCACCCCGCCGAAGATTGGGCCTCCTCAAACAATATGGCAGGGGGAACTCACCGCTGACAATGCTACCATCGTGATGAACTCACCAGCACGATCTCGCGTCAGCAAGAAACTGATTGATGGAGAATCCGTCGTCTGGGTCTATCTGGAATCTGGGCAAAAAGAAGAAGACGACCGATTGTTCGCGCTATTGAATTCCGAATTGGACCGCCTGGAGAAGAAACTCAAACTTCCGGATGTTGAAGTGGAAGACCTCGGCGAATTGTCGGTCGATCCCGACACTCTGAAAATCAAGTTTTCCGCTCTGCGAGTTTCGCGTGACGATGCAAAAGAAAAAGCATTCGTGCAAATGCTGTTGCATGTCGAGCCTGACCTTCTCGATCTGGAATTCAGCAGCCAGCCGATGGTGTTCCCCATCTTTGGTCGTGGACGTGCATTGTATGCTCTGGTCGGCAAAGGAATTGCACCGGATGTCATTGAAGAAGCCGCTCAATTTTTAACCGGCGCTTGTCAATGCACGGTGAAGGCACAAAACCCTGGTGTCGATCTCATTATGAATTTGAACTGGGACAAGCTTGTGATCCCGACAGAAACTCTCGACGAAGGGCTTCCACCTCTAGCTGGTTTCTCCGGATTCGGAGAATCGGACGAAGCAACTGAGATGAAAGAAAGTGATGGCGAGATTGCCGTTGTCTCAGAGACAATCGGTAATGGATCAGATTCAGAGAGTGAATCTCGCGAGTCTTCCACTTCCATTGCAAGCGTCATCGACAATTCAAATGGCCCAAAAGCTGACTCTGGTTCGTCAATGATTGGAAAGAACATCTTGTTTGTTCTGGTCTTCCTTGTGATCGGGGTTGTCATTGCCTCAGTATTTGTGGCACCTCGCGCGAGCTAGTCATTAGAAGATTTGCGAAACACAGCCCTTAACACCAAGGTGTTAAGTCTCTCCTACATCCCCCCAGGAAAGCACAACTCATGACTGTGTGGAAACTTGCACTTCGGGAAATTCGCCATCGGAAATTCAGTTTTCTGATGGGAGTGATCTCCGTCACCACCGCTGTCGCATGTCTCGTTGGTGCACAAACTCTGTTGCGTGCTGATCGAGTGATTACTGAACAATTATTGACCGAGAAGCAGTCCGAAATTGAACACGCAGTCGCGGCGAAAGAAGAGGCCGTCAAACAAGCCGGTGTAGAACTTGAAGACGCCATGCGGAAGCACATGAAAGGATTGGGCTTCAACGTCTTGATTCTTCCGATAGAACAATCTCGCTCAGAACTGCTCCTCAAAGGGATGACGGCATCAATGCCGGAGAGTTATGTCGACAAACTTGCATCATCAAAAATCGTCTCGGTTAACCATTTACTGCCGAGTGTTTCCAGACGCGTTCAGTGGCCGGAGCATGACCGCGAAGTCATCTTGATTGGAACACGGGGTGAAGTCCCGATTTTACATCGTGGTCTCAAAAAGCCGTTGCTGGAAGAAGTCGCCGAAGGCAAGATCGTTGTCGGCTATGAGATTCACAAAGACCTCAAATTGAAAGTTGGCGATAAGGTCACATTCAAGGAGCGAAAGTTCACGGTCTCTGTACTTCACCCGGAGCGTGGTTCGACCGACGATGTCACGATTTGGATCAACCTCGGTCAAGCTCAAGAAATCCTCGGAATGCAGAATCTGATCAATGCGATTTTAGCGTTGGAGTGCGGCTGCACCGGCGACCGTATTTCCGTGATTCGAGAAGAGATTTCAGCCATCCTGCCTGGGACACAAGTTGTCGAAAAATACTCTGAGGCACTTGCCAGAGCCGAAGCCAGAGAGAAGGCCAAAGAGTCTGCAGAATCGTCTCTTGCCAGAGAACAGGAGTCAGGCGAGGCTCTCTTGCAACAAGAAAAGCAAGCTCGAAATCAACTCGAACAACAACACGCAGGCTTTGCATCGGTGCTGGTTCCTCTCGTGTTGATTGGCTCCGTCGTTACAATTTTCCTGTTGGCTCTGATGAACACTCGACAGCGAACAGAAGAGATTGGAATCCTGCGAGCGATTGGATTCAAATCGAAGCAAATCATTCTCGTCTTTTTGTCAAAAGCCATGCTGATCGGCATTGCTGGTGGTCTTGCCGGAATTGCTTTGGGATTCTGGTTTGGCTGGTCACTCGGAGGCGTCGCAAGCAATGGAATCGACTGGGAAAAACTTTTTGAAGCAGACAGCTTGAAGTTCACCATTGCAATGGCTCCAGTGTTGGCAGTCGTGCTGACTGGAATCGCCAGTTGGTTACCAGCCTTAATCGCCGCCCGCCAAGACCCGGCACTCGTGTTACAAAGTGGTTAGATGTTTGGACCAGGTAGTCGGTAGGCCAGGTTCTACCTGACTGAACTGGAGAGAAACCTCTATCCAAAATAGTGGTCAATGCCGGGGAATTCAGTGAGCATTTCCGTCAGACAGAGCCTGACCTCCCTCCCAATATTGAAAATTATTACACACCTCAGATACTGCGGACCTCGCCAAATGCTGCTTCAGCTTGATTCTGTTTCAAAAACATATAAAGACGCGCACTCGACAGTTCACGCGGTTGAGGATGTCTCGCTGCAGATTTCGGAAGGTGAATTCGTCGCCGTTCAAGGACCAAGCGGTTGCGGGAAGTCGACACTGTTATTAACCGCCGGAGGACTCCTCAAGCCGGATGCTGGGAGCGTGAAAGTCAACGATCAAGATCCTTACGCAATGACACCGGATGCGCGGGCAGAGTTCCGCGCTCAATCGATCGGGTTTGTCTTTCAACAGTTCCACCTGGTTCCTTACTTAAGTGTTTTAGAAAACGTGATGGCACCAGGCATGGCGGCGAAGAGTTCGATTTCAGAAATACGCGAACGGGCACTGCACCTGACCGAACGATTCGGTTTGGTAGACCGTCGTCATCACGTCCCTGCCAAGCTAAGTAGTGGTGAACGGCAGCGAGCTGCAATGGCGCGGGCGTTGCTGAATCAACCTAAACTTCTCCTGGCAGACGAACCGACCGGCAACCTCGACCACCAGAATGCGGAAACGGTTCTGAACGACCTCTCTGAATTTGCAGCGAACAACGGTGCCGTCCTGTTAGTCACTCACGACGAACGAGCTGTTGCTCACGCTCAGAGGGGGATCATTCTGCAAGATGGAAAGATTGCCACCACTTCAATTGGAAGTGGTGCTGAATAGAGTCATTCAGTTGAGATGCCTCGATGTGTTAAGTAAAGTGGTGTCGTTATTCAATCTAAAGAGATCAACGCTCCCCGCCCCACTTGACCTGCCCTCCCTTTTGGTCCGTCACTATGAATCAATCGCTCGTACCGACTTCATCGAATTCTGTGAGAAAGGAACGGTCCGGTCGAGTCAACACCCTGTGGGTTTTGTTGTGCGGAGCCGTGGGGCTGATTGTCTTGCTCGTTGCCATGCTGCGGCAAGGGGTACCGGTTAAAAATCCTGGCAAGCAGCATCTCATTCTATTCTGTGCAGCCGGGATGCGTGTTCCGGTCGAAGAGATTGCGACTGCCTATGAAGATGAATACGGCGTCACTGTAGAACTACATTTTGATGGTTCAAACACGCTGCTGAATCAATTGCAAGTGAATTCGTTTTCAGAAGCAGATTTGTATCTCGCGGCAGATGATTTCTTCACCGATCAAGCCATCCAAAAAGGACTGGCTGCCGAAACG
>JAJDEL010000545.1 GCA_029259835.1 Planctomicrobium sp.
CGTCCTCTGGACTCTCATTATGACCTGCCAAACTTAGAGAACTTGGCTTATTATTATATTTGAGTATTTCAGCACTTAGCTCTTTTCTAATAGTCGTTACTAAACCCAGCAAATTAATAGTTTGCACGCCTTTTTTTGACAGGCGTCCATTTACATCATTTAATATTTTTTCAAATTCACTTTGGTAGAATCCGAGTCTATTTGAACATATTGTTTGCGCGACGTCTTCTTCTTTGGCTTGAGCCTTCTCTTTCATTGGTAGCTTAGACAGACCAAACCATTTTGAAGAGGCGACCTTGTCAGCCAGTTTTTTTTTCATAACTTTATTAAATGGTTTAGTTATAAGGACTTTAAGTAAATCATCTCCAGAGATAGCAACCTCGTCACTTGTCGATGGTTGATTCACATCCAACCCGCCAATGCTGTCCAGAAAAAAATAATTAAAAATCGCCCGGAGATTAACCAATAAGCCATCACCTGTTATAACATCATCGCTAGATTTATTTGGTGCGGTAGTTTCACTGTTAATATACTCAAGTTTTAGCAGCACCCTATAACTTCTACTATTTACATTGCTCAAAGCATACTGAACAATGTCACCAAAAGAATCTTTTGATGTTGACCCATAACGTTGTGTTGTAAATAGATCCCATGGTCGGCCTTCATCTTGGTAAGCTGATAAAAAATCACGACGCATACCATCAATTAGGTTTGAGATAAAGGCTTCAGGTTCTCGGTTTTCGGACGACATAATAGATACCTTCTCTGAGTTACGGATTACTAAAGTGAGCACTCAAAAGTAATACCTTGAAGGTACCTTCTTCGTGCATCTATATTTCTTGAACAATTTATCAGACTTACCCGCATTTATGCACCGTAAAATTACGGTAACCCTCCAATAAATCGTAAGCATTCAAGAATCTCACCTATTTCCGTCCCATAGATTTTGCTACCGTCACGTATTTGCAATAATGAAGGAGCAATGAATGACGAAAGCCACACCAGAAAAATGTGACATAAGACAACGTTATAATGAGCAAGCGCGCAAAGCCCACGTCAAAGCCTGGCAAGTTGGAGAGCAGAGTATTCCTGATTATTGCTCGACGCATGGTATAGCTTGTTCGACATTTTATGATTGGGTCCACCAATATGTGGGCAAGCTCAATAAACAAAAGCTAAAGCTGCCGTTCTCGGGTATTTGTCTTAATACAGAAAGTGCTGAGTCAGGTTTCTCCAGCCATATGGGCGTAGCCAGCAACGCGGTAAGCATCAAGCTTCCCTCAGGCATTCAACTAGAGTTAGCCTCCTGCCCCGATGTAGAAACGATGCTTGCCATGATACAAGGACTGAGAGAATGCAGTTAACCGTCGCCAGCAGTAAAATCTGGGTATATCATGAGCCCGTGGATTTTAGAAAATCCATCAATGGCTTGTCTGAAATAGTCATCCATCATTTTGATATCAACATCACCGAAGCGGTCTTCATCTTTTTTAATACCCGTCAAGATAAAGTTAAAGTGCTAGCGTGGCATGGCAATGGATTTATCTTGCTGTACAAACGTCTAGAGCAAGGCCGCTTTTCCTCTAAAAGACTGAAAGAAACCCCACTCATTCAGATTGATGAGCGGCAATTTAGCTGGTTATTAGCGGGACTTAATTGGCAATAAATGAGTGAGTGGAATACTCTAGAATATCAGGATTATTATTGAAAAAAGCTTTAAATGATGGGTTATTTGTTATAATAACCCATCATTTAAAGGCTAAGAATAAAAAGCGTGTTAATAAAACCTCAGCAAAAACCATCATCAAAAAACCGCTGAGAAACCTCAACGGTGGATGCCCTTGTCGAGGAAAACCAACAATTACAACACTCTCTAGCCGCCGCTCAACAAGAACTCCACTGATTTAAAGAATAAATCAAGTTGGGCAAGTCAAAACGCTTTGGTCAACAGTCAGAAACCAGTCGCACCCTGCAGTTACACTTATTTGATGACATTGAGTCTGATGAAGTCACGGAAACCGTGACGGCAATTGATGCTGAGCATGAGAAAGTTAACTACTCGAGGAAGAAGCCACAACCAGCCACGGGCCGTAAGCTAGACACAACGAACCTACCTAGAGAGAGCAACACCTCCACGATTTACTCGACGCTGATAAAGTCTGTGCTTGTGGCTGCCAGTTAGTGAAGGTGGGCGAAGATAAAAGCGAACAACTAGAGTATGTCCCTGAAACCTTAAAGGTCATCGAGCATATTCGTCCTAAATACAGCTGTCGTCAGTGCGACACGATAAAGGCGGCAAAAAAGCCAGAGCAGCCCTTACCTAAAGCCTTAGCGGGTAGCACTTTAATCACTGACGTAATTATCAAAAAATTTGACCATCACTTACCGTTATACCGTCAATCCCAAATACTAAAGCAAGCCGGTATTGATATTCCCAATAATACACTGGGAAACTGGGTGTCCGGTGCTGCTTAAGCATTAGCGCCACTGGGTGAGGCCTTATGGCAGCAATTGCTTAAGGTCAGCTATGTACAAGCTGATGAAACATCAGTGAAAATGCTAAAGCCGAACAAAAAAGGTTACATGTAGTCCTATCATAGCCCGGGAGAAGAGA
>JAJDEL010000546.1 GCA_029259835.1 Planctomicrobium sp.
GCAAAGATGTCGACCAACGCACACAAACGGCTGCCAAAGTTGCCGAAGAGTTAGAACAATGGCTCAGTGATCAAATCAAAAAAGACGAAGCGACCGGCAATTCTCCTCATCGGTCCATTGTGGTTCAAGAGGCACCGCCTCGGTCTTCTGTTGAAGATCAAGATGGTGCCATCGATGGTTTTCTCGCGCAACTCGAGGAAAAGTCTTCGAAGTCTTTGGGCAAATCCGAAAGCGATCATTCTGCTAATAGTGGCGAACCTCCAAGTTCTCTAAATTTCCAGCATCCCTCCGATTCCACAACATCTGTTTTTCATTCCGAAACTTCATCGATTGTCGATCAAGGATCACGCCGTGGCTCTCATCGCGTGAAGCGGCATTCTCAAACAATCAATAAAATCCTCTACTTCCTGATCATGACCACTGCGATTATTGCCGGTATCGCTACGCTCTACGTTCTGACACAAGCGACGAAAGACAACGAACTCGGAAACAATGATGTCGTGGTCCCCGCCCCTGTTCCTCCAGCGCCAATTCTCCCAAAAATTTCCGGCTCCATAATACACGTCGGTCCCACTGGAGACTTTCAGCTTGTAAATGAAGCACTTTCCTATCTTGTTGCGATCGGAAGTACAGGTGAAGAAGTCAAGATTACTGAAATTCGAATCGCCGCTGATCAAACTCTTGAAGAGACAGTCTCTATCGACAATTCCAATTTCGGATCATTCCCTGCAACATTAAAGATCACTGGTGTCGGACCAAAATTTCCAGTCATCAAAGGGGGTGGACAACCGGTTCTTTCGCTTGATTCGATAGAGCAAATCACGATTTCCAATTTGACGATTGATTGTGCAGGCACACCTGTCGGGGCCGAACTGACCGGTTACCTCTCTGGAACAAGTCTGGTGAACCTGAAGTTCATCAATATTTCAGAAACAGGCATTCTCGCCGAAGGCGCCAGCGGACTTGCCAGTCGACCGGTCACACTGAGCGGCTGCCGCTTTGAAGTCACAAAAGAAGGCGCAACCGGAGTTCGTTTCACCGGATCAGAGAGTTTGAACTCGAATCAATTGAACATCGCGAGTTGCCAGTTCATTGGTCCCATGGGAAAGGGAATCGTCTTCAGTGGTGAGCAAGGATCGACCTGGGATGTGACGCTCTCTCAGACAATTTTTCACAAAGTCCGATCTGCAATTACCTTTGCCGGTGCAGAACACGATATCAGCCGAGTCAAGATCTCGAACAACACATTCCATGAATTTACACGCGGTATCAACTTCGAAACCGGTCCTAATGAAAGTTGCCGCGAGATCACTTTTATCCAGAATCTCTTCGTCGCTGGCGATGGCTACGAGGTCTCAACCGCTCGAGCGGCTGTCCCGCTCAAAGAACTTGTGGGTAGTGCCATCGCTCCACAATCCAACTGGACCACCGGAGCCAAGAAAGACTCGGAAACCTGGCTCAACATCTTCGAGAACAATGGGAAAACCGAAATCGGCGAAGTAGAATTCGCCTCGACTGACCCCATCGCTGCGGACTTCCTCAAACCACAGGACGACACGCTCCGCTCAGCCGTCAAATCTCCCATCGATGGCAGAGACTACATCGGCGCGGTCGCACCGTAATGACGCCAGCGGATCGCCGCACACTTGAAGAGTGCGAAGAAGCATACGGTTCATGCGTTCAATGTCCATCATATCACTTCTAAGCAGATTCGATCCTTCGACAACCAACTCAAAAAATTGTACCATCTAGACTAGAGGTGCAGGGGAGTGTCCAAGTAAGTCCCACGCGACTAGCGCATACGAAATCAACGGCGGAATATGGAGTCATCACGGATGAGCGTTCGAACGGAAACCTACAACCAACTTGTTGAGTATCTTAAAAATCTCGCACTCTTAAGGTCGTGCGGGAGTGTTCTCGGTTGGGACGAGCAAACGAATCTCCCTCCCAAAGGCGCCGAACACCGCGCCAATCAGCTAGCAGTGCTTGCCGGACTGTCACATGACCTGGCGACTGATCCAGTCCTCGGTGAACTATTCGAGAAACTTTCCGATCCTGCGTCTGTCGGTGGCGAAGAGACAGAGGCGTTCGCCAACGTCCGAGATGCGAAACGTGCCTATGATCGGTCTGGAAAGCTCCCGAAGAAACTTGTCGAAGAACTTTCCCGAACAACGACACTTTCGCAACATGCGTGGGTGGAATCCCGGAAAAAGAAAGATTTCTCGGTCTTTCAACCATGGCTTGAAAAGGTGATCAACCTGAAACGCGAAGAAGCCGACGCTCTCGGCAGCGAGACAGGCGTGAAGTACGACGCACTGATTGAAGACTACGAACCAGGTGCGACTGCCGCTCAAATTCAGTCTGTCTTCACTCCTTTGCGTGAAGCTCTCGTTGAGCTTGTGAACGCGATCAGAAATTCCGAACGAACTCCAGACATTTCGATTTTAGAGCGACAATACCCCGTCGACGCACAGGAAAAATTCAGCATTCAAGCCGCAACTGCCATCGGGTTCGACTTCTCTGCCGGGCGTCTCGACATTGCAGCTCACCCGTTCTGTTCAGGCTTTGGACCTGGAGACTGCCGCTTGACGACGCGCTACGACGAACACCACTTCCCAGGCGCGTTCTTCGGCACATTGCACGAAGCTGGACATGGAATTTACGAGCAAGGAC
This sequence comes from Planctomicrobium sp., assembly GCA_029259835.1. Taxonomy (GTDB): domain Bacteria; phylum Planctomycetota; class Planctomycetia; order Planctomycetales; family Planctomycetaceae; genus Thalassoglobus. Next base: position 2,674 of record JAJDEL010000546.1, read on the forward strand.
TCACGGACGAAAACTTTGGCCTGGCAACCGGTGAAGCTTGCTCACTTGGAATTCATGAATCCCAATCACGCATGTGGGAAAATCTTGTCGGTCGCAGCCGTTCCTTCTGGGACCACTTTTACGCTCCAGCACAGCAGAATTTTCCTGCCGCGATTGGAGATGTTCACATTGATGATTTCTACGCTGCGATCAACGATGTTCGCCCAAGTTGGATACGCGTCGAAGCCGACGAAGTCACGTACAATCTTCACATCATGCTCCGTTTCCAACTCGAACAGGCCATGATGAACGGCGACCTCAACGCCGCAGATGTTCCTGCCGCCTGGAACGAGTTGTTCACCGAATTCTTCGGCATGACACCGACGGACGATTCCATTGGCTGCTTGCAAGACGTCCACTGGAGCGCCGGTCTCATCGGCTACTTCCCGACGTATTCACTGGGCAATATGTACGCATCGCAAATCTTCGAAAAAGCCAAAGAAGACCTGGGCGACTTAAACGCAATGTTCGCGCGCGGCGAATTCCTGCCACTCAAGGAGTGGTTGAACAAGAACATCCATCAACATGGTCGGCGCTACTACGCTCCCGAACTTGTCGAAGTCGTCACCGGCAAACCCCTCAGCTCAGAACCACTTCTCAAACACCTCAAAGGCAAATTCGGAGCCGTCTACGGCCTCTAAGGAACAACATCGAACTAGATTTCCAACATCAACAGTTTGGGCGTTGGCCTCGGATCTGAATTCGGTTCACGCCTCATCAGCACTCCAAGCACCCTGCGCTTCATGCAGGCTAAACCAATTTGAGAGCTTACCCCGGGACGATGCCTCAGCACCTTGCGACTCAATTCAGCGATCTGCTAAAGTTCACTCATTGCAACCGCAACACATTCGGGGTGTAGCGCAGCCTGGTAGCGCGCTTGACTGGGGGTCAAGAGGTCGCAGGTTCAAATCCTGTCATCCCGACTTGCAAGTTGTTTCACAGAAAGCACTTACGTTAACCGAGCGTGGGCTAATCCCATGGGCTAAGTGGTGGACTAACCCATGGGCTAAATTTCTTGGGCAAAACGACCACCACAAATTGAAGACCACTCAAAGACAGCATATTCAACCATCATCTGATTCTGACACACTTGTGAGTCAGTTTTCATCGACAGAAGATTCGAGCTCGCGAGCCTTTTCGAGATTAGTTTCCGCCAACCATTTCTAATGCCTAATCAGGCATTGGGGTAATGATACTTGCAATTCTTTCACGCCAGCTTCACTGATGTTGGTGCCATTAAGGTTCACATACTTTAGATCGCTCAGCCCTTTAAGATGCACGAGTCCTGCGTCACTGATTCCGGTGCTATAAAGGAACAGTGATTTTAGACTGGTCAGCCCTTTAAGATTCGTAAGTCCTGCGTCAGTGACATTGGTGTGACCAAGGTACAATGAAGTCAGGCTGGTCAGCCCTTTAAGATGCTCAAGTCCTGCATCACTGACTTCGGTGCCTGAAAGGGTCAATATCGTCAGACTGGTCAGCCCTTTAAGATGCACCATTCCTGCGTCACTGACTCGTGTAGAGTCAAGGTGCAATGTCGTCAGGTTGGTCAGCCCGTTAAGATTCGCAAGTCCTGCATCAGTGACTTTGGGGCATGAAAGGTCCAATACCGTCAGGCTGGTCAGTCCGTTAAGATGCACGAGTCCTGCATCACTGATGTTGGTGCCTGAAAGACGCAATGTCGTCAGACTGTTCAGCCCTTTAAGATGCTCAAGTCCTGCTTCACTGATGTTGGTTCTTGAAAGGTCCAATACCGTCAGGCTGGTCATGTCTTTGAAATGTACAAGTCCTGCGTCACTAAGCTTGGTGTTTAAAAGAACGAGAGTCTCGATTTTTTCTAACTTCGCTACATGCGACAAATCCTCATCAGTAAATTTGCTGCGAGAAAAATCGACGAAGCTGACGTTGCCCATCTCGTCATGTGAGACTCTTCCCCCAAGTTTCTTGATCGCTTCAATAGCCTCGCTCTGTTGTTTCGAGGTTGGAGCAGGTTCTTTCGCCCATCCATGCCCGCAAAACAACATGAGGAAAAGGGATGTAACAAGAATGCCGTTCATCCACTTCTGATTGTTGCCTCTCATGGAACTCTTCATGGTGTGCCTTTTTTTCATAACCCTGATTGATACCAAGTGTCAATTCTCCAGTTCAAAAACCGCTTCGTCAATGGTTGATCCAACTTCCACAAAACCAGCATGACAGAAATTGTCATGTTCGGCTTTGAAATAGTCTTCACTTTTCGTTTCATGGACT
>JAJDEL010000547.1 GCA_029259835.1 Planctomicrobium sp.
ACTGGTCATTCCATGAATGTTACGATGAATTTCTGAGGGATATGAAAGTCTGGTGGAGGAGCACATGGCGTCGTAGTTTCAATTTCACCTGAATCGGAAAGACTCACGCGAAAAAAAGATGTGCCTTGCGTTGGTGCCAACCAATAATTATATTGAAACTTGACATAAAGACAGTATGTCTTACCCGGTATTAAGGATTGTGGTCCCCCAGACTCTGGATAGGTTTGAGTCCATTCAGGCTGGACCTCTCCATATTCCAATTGGTCTGGATAGGGTCCGTCAACTTTGCAAAACCAGAGAATCTCGCGACTTTCCTCAGACCAAACTGCGATGTGCCTCAGAGAATTCACACGACCATATTTCAAATTCACTTTCAATTTTTGACCATTCCCAGACGCCGTAGCAGTCACGCGGGGACGCCTGTGTGCAATCTCTTCCAGCAGCACAAACAGAAAAACAGCTAAGACAACGAAACCTATTATTGAGAGGAATATTTTCATAGCTGTCTTCAAAATCATTAACACATGGAGAGAACAACAGTATACGAATTAAACACACTTTTGAAATTCAGGTCCGTAAAACATATTGATTAATTTGGTTTTGGCTTTGGTGCACCGCCACACCTCCATGGAGTTTGGGCTGCCGTAAATGTCCATCCAGTCTTTTCATTTTGTGATTCGCTAGCTCTGCCTGGATGTAATCGAGTCATTTCAGGAAAGAGCATTCCACACCGCGACGGGTGCCACTGACGAAATGACCTATTGACGGGATTGAATTGTGTGCCACTTTTCAATTCACGTCAGCGGCACCCCGCCTACACGCGCTGTTTCGGGATCGTCCCGACCAAGTGTCGAACAACCACATATGCGGAGATCGCGGCGACGACCGCGTATCCTATCATCCAGGGGATCGAACGACTTTCGGCATAGGAGTACCAGCTCAAAAGAGTTGCGAGACCGGTTGGCAGCAGAGCGAGAGCGGCAATGAACACAGAGCGGTGTTTCGTCACAGCACCCCATAGCACGACGCCGAATGCCAAAATCGCTCCAGCGAAGAAAAAGAGTTCGATAGAAAATCCCATGGTCTTATTCCTCAGTTGCTGTCATTGCAAGGTCTCTCGGTCAGGCGAAAAAGTGAGCCAGCCACCTGATTCTAGAGGCGAGATCTCGTTTGAATTATCACGCATATTCTGGTGATCTTCACATCTTGTCGCTTGCAGGTTTGTGCTTGAGCATGGATGATCACGATATTAACTCGTTTGGGCGGCGTTTTGCTGTCCTCATCGGGTGATTAAGAATGAGATTGCAATATCGTTTTGAAGAATCATTAGAGGAGTGGAACGGATGTCGTTACGAAAGCGGACGAAATTTGTAAGCCTGAGCATCGGTTTGCTTGCCGTGGTCTCGGTTGCTGGCTGGTTATATGCCCAGCGCGGTTCAGACTCGGTGGCTCCTGAGAAATTGTTGCCAGCGCGTTCGATTATTTATGTCAAAGCGAACGGCTCGTTATTGACTGACGCGGCGTTCAAAAAGACCGCCTCGTACAAAGCACTCCACGAGAGCGGCATGATGCAGATGATCGAAGATGCGTTTGCTTCGATGCCGAATGAATATCCCCACGCAGACAAAATTGAAGAAGCCTTAGAACACCTCGAGCAAAACGGGATGTCATTGGCAATCACCGATGGAATGGGAATGCAACCGTGGGGGATGATTGTTGTTCACGACGCAGTCGGGGGCGCAGATTTTTTAAATGAGATGCTGGAGATGCTCCCACCAAATGGGCCTGAGTTCCAGAATGTCGAACGGAACGGTCGTAAGATCACAATGACCATGATCCCTGGTGCCCCCGTCGAACTTGGTTGGTGGGATGAACAAGGGCATCTGGTGATTGCCGTCGGGATGGAAGCGATTCGTTCTGCCCTTGCCGTCGCTGATGGAGACCAGCCGAACCTCACTTCGAGTCCTCTCTTCGAAAAGTACGTCGCTGGCGATTCTGATTTCACTGTGAAATCGATCGGTTGGTTTGACTTTGGGTCTCTGGTCGAAATGTACGGAGAGTTTCCAGTTCCGATTCCGGGCCAGCAAGGCATTACTGCCAAGCAAGTTTTGGCAGCAGTTGGGCTTGATTCACTCGGTCATGTCGTGGCCTCAAGCGGATATAAAGGGGAAGCGATCTGGACCGAGCAAATTGTGACCGTTACCGGAGAAACAACCGGTCTGATGGACTTGATGATGCAGAAGCCGATGACCTTTGCCGATCTCCCGCCAATTCCAATTGGGCAAAGTACGGTCTTTGCTGCAAGCTTCGATTGGGCGAAAGCCTACGAGACAATCTGGACGACTGTCGAAACGATTGCGGAATACGCTCCCCCTGGAGCAATGGATGAAGTCGACGAGGCTCTCGCTCAAATCGAACGGGAACTTGGATTTGCACCGCTGGAGTTTCTTTCAACAATTGGCAACGTCCACTGTATCTATGCAGACCAGTATCAAGGAATGTTTGGTCTTGGTGGAGCGGTTGTGGTCAGTGTGAAAGATGCAGAAAGGTTACGTGGATTACTCAACAACGTTTTCCGCATCGTCGAGAGAGAATCTCGCGGTGAGTTTGTAGCACGCGATATCCAGAAACAGGGGCGAACCGTCACGATGTTACGGTTCGAGGACGCATCGTACTTTACTCCTGCACTTTGTGTTGATGACGACTGGGTCATCTTCGGACTTGTCCCGCAAGCTGTCGAGGCTTGCCTGATGCGACTGGATGGAAAGCTTCCGTCTTGGGAACCGGAAGGCGAATATGCGGATGCACTCGCGGAAATGCCGAAGGAGTTCACGTCCATCAGCATTATTGATCCGCGTGACACGTACCGTTTCCTTCTCGGATTTGCCCCGATGCTTATTGGTGGTGTCGAAATGGCGATTCACGAATCCAGAGCATTTCCGGATGACTTCGAGATCCCGTTCACTCCTGCTGACTTCCCACCTACGGAGGTGATCACTGCTCCACTTTTCCCGAATGTGATGATGTCGACCGTGGATGAAAACGGAGTGCACAGCTACGCCCGGCAGTCCCTGCCTGGGATTCCACTCCTCGGAGGTTCAGGCGGTGGAGCGGCAATCGCGACCACGGGGGTACTTGTTGCCCTGCTGTTACCTGCTGTACAGCAGGCACGCGAAGCAGCCCGCAGAACCCAGTCTAAGAACAACATTAAGCAAATCATGTTGGCAATGCACAACTATCACGACACGTTCAATAAATTCCCTCAGGGAACAGTTCCGAATGACGATCTCGAAATTGAAGAGCGTTTGAGTTGGCTGGTTTCAATCCTGCCATTTCTAGAACAGGCGCCACTTTACGATCAAGTCAATATGAAAGCTGGCTGGGAATCGGAAGAAAACTCGAATTGGTTCAAGACGGTTATCCCAACCTACAACCATCCGAATTTCCCAGTAAATAAAGTCGATGGATATGGTGCTACTCATTATCTCGGCATGGCAGGCGTTGGAGCAAAAGGCCCCACACTCGAGGCAAACGATCCGAAAGCAGGCGTTTTCGCCTACAATCGGGCCACTCACATGAGAGATATTCGAGATGGAACTTCGAACACGATTGCAGTCGGTGAAACAACCGATCCTGGTCCATACGCAGCCGGTGGGAAGTCCACAATCCGCCCGTTAGTCAAGCAGCCGTATATCAACGGTGGCAATGGATTCGGGAGCAAGTCAGTCGGCGGCGCTCAGTTTGGTCTCGCCGATGGTTCCGTTCGGTTTATTAGCGAGAACATCGACCCCGAAGTCATGGAAGCCCTCTCGACAATTAACGGTGGAGAAGTCATCGGGCAATTTTAATTCGTTGATTCTCAGCGTGCGAGAATAAGACACTTTTGCCTCGCGGAATCACGCTGTGAGAAATGTGCCAATCTTTTTCCGCGGGCACAGTGGAATCCTTTACTGATCTCGACAAGCCCCGTACTCTGTGCGGGGCTTTCGTATGTGAATTTCCAGGCCTTTCAATCCTCTGAATGAATTCATTTTCCCTCAGACATGCTGGGCACACTAATATGCCACTCGGGGCTAAGAATGTCTGGTCGAGAATTGACGTAGGACAGGTTTTCAACCTGTCCTGCGATGCGACACTTATAGCCGCCGGAAGTGAAGTAGCTACCCTTGCCCCTCACTCCCTAACCCCTGGACCAAGAGGCGCAGCCTCGCCCGAAAAGTGACAACGATGCAGTTTCATCAGAAACAACTTGAGAACGGCCTGCAAATTATTGCAGAGTCCAAACCTGCCGCCCAAAGTGCAGCTGTCGGCTTTTTTGTGAGAACAGGAGCCAGAGACGAGCAACAAGACGTCTCCGGCGTGAGTCACTTCCTGGAGCACATGGCGTTTAAAGGGGACGAAAAGTATTCCGCCGAGGATGTCAATCGAATCTTCGACGAAGTCGGCGCGAGCTATAACGCATCGACCAGCGAAGAGGTCACCTTCTACTACGCCGCGATTCTTCCGGAATATCTCGATCAGACGTTTGATCTTTTGTCTCGAATGATGCGTCCAACCTTACGAGAGGATGACTTCAACATGGAGAAGCAGGTCATCCTTGAAGAAATCGGGATGTACGAGGATATGCCCGGCTTTGCGATTTACGATGCCACGATGTCGACTCACTTCTCGAAGCATCCACTGGGGCAGAGCATCCTTGGCTCGCCGGAAAGCATTCAGGCATTGCAAGCCAAGCAAATGCAGACGTATCACGAAAACCGATACGGCGCGAGCAACCTCATTCTCGCCGCATCAGGAAATATCGATTGGGACCATTTGCTCGATATCGCTGAGCAGAACTGTGGGAGTTGGAATCGCGGTATTCCTGGACGCACCAGAGACGAAGCACAACCGCAGGCATCGCAATCATGGCTGCCGCGTCCAGGAATGAATCAACAACACATCATGCAAATGTCGCCTGCGCCGCCGGCTACAAATGATCTCCGCTTTGCAGCGGAAATGGTCTCAATTATTGTCGGCGATGAATCTTCTGGTCGTTTGTATTGGGATCTGGTCGAAACCGGATTCGCAGAGTCTGCAGAGCTGAGTTTCAACGAATACGACGGCAGCGGTACTTGGGCGACATACCTTTGCTGTGCCCCGGAGTTGGCTCACGAGAACTTGGAACGCGTCAAGAAAATCTACGACGAATTCAACCAGCAAGGTCCAACGCAAGAAGAATTCGAACAAGCCCGTAATAAAGTTTCCTCTAGAATTGTCCTTTCAAGCGAACGCCCTATGGGGCGTCTGGTCGCCTTGGGGGGCAATTGGTTGTACCGCAACGAATATCGCAGCGTCTCCGACGACCTCGAATCGTTAAAAAAACTCTCTCTCGAAGATGTCCGTGAGTTGCTCAATCAATACCCACTCGCCCAGACGACGACAGTTGGACTTGGACCATTGGAGGAGTAACAACGAACTCTTCCTTCAGTTCGCTCCCTGTTTTTCAATCATTGCTTCGCGAAGTTCACGAACACGGCGAAGATCGAGGTTTGAGGGCGCGAGATTGAGTACCCAGTCAACTTCGATGAGTCCTTCTGCGACTCGGTCCGTGCTGTAGCACAGAACAGCTTTATAGAGCCGGTCTTCGTATGAATCGGGAGTTATCGCCAGGATTGTTTGCACGTATCGCAGCGATGCTTCTTTGTCGTCAGAGTTATTTGAAACTCGAATCAAATTTCGCAGCATCCGCTGAATGATCGCCTCTGCTGATGGAGAGTCAAGGTAGTCCTTTCGCCATGGCAAACCGGAAAAGTCTCTCACCAATTTTCGGCACTCTGCCACAGTCAGTTCATTTCCATCATCAAACGCATCAATATAGACCGGCTTTCCTTCGTTGGGAGTCACCTTGGCGATGAAATGTCCCGGCAGTCCGACTCCAGCGGCGTCCAAACCAGCGCGACGAGCAAGTTCAACGTAGAGAATAGACAGGGTCAGCGGCAGACCTTCGCGGTCGTCAATGACTTCGTTGAGATAACTGTTCGAAGCGTGGTAATAGTTCGTGTGGCTTCCGTGGTAGCCGCGCTGCTGGAACAAAAAATCTCTGAGCTGGTCGATCTTGTATTCATCCTCGGCATCTTCTGGCAAATCAGAAACAAACTCTTCAACCAGTTGGTCGAAGGATTCTTCATAAGCCTCGATGTCGAGTTCAGGATTATCCAGCAGAGAAATCAGCAGGCAAGCTCTCAACAAATTTACTGACTGGTCCTTCGGAGGCTGAATGGCTTTCATGAGTTCGGAACGTGTTTGTCGCTCGTGGATTTCACTTGCCAGACGACGCAAGTGCTCGGCGCGTTGCTCAAGAATCTTGGCTTGTGCCCGCAGGGCTTTTTGGCCGGTTGCATCGAGATCCGAAAATTCATCGATCGTATCGGAACTCGGAGGACGGCGATGTTCGAGTCTGTTGGCAAGTTCGGCAACACGATCAAGAACTTGCTGAGAAGGTTTTTCATTCGGTAAGCTTTCACCAAACTGAAACCGTTTGAAATCTGCCGTCGTGTGGCGAAATTTCACGATTCCAATACGACCACCTTTGAGTTTTGGGTCGTGATGTTCGAAGACGAGTTCTTCATTGCAGTAACATTTTAACGAACTCTTTTCGATCCGAACCTTCAGCCGATTCCATTCTTTCGGTCGAAAGTAGCGAGACCGCTCATCATGTAGGACATTCCAACTGTAGACGGTCGGACCATCAAATCGCGACAAACGTATTGCCCCACTGCTGGGATAAAAACCGTAGTGGATGTCGCCTCCATCTGAATGAAAGACAAGACCAGCGGCCCCATCTTCTTCCTCGATTTTGACATCAACGGCCAATTCGTAGGGTGTTTCAGGCGGAGTTTCTCTTGAAAGACAGAGCGCCCTGCCTCCGAATCCTCGGCTGGTTCCAGAGACCGAAATGATCCCGGCTCGGTGTTTCCAACTCACATCACCGCGCGGTTCCCACCGTTTCGAATTGAGGGTTCCAATAGTCATCCAGCGGGACATTGGAATCGGATTCGGCGAGTCGAGCAGTTTACTCACAGCACCTGCTTGTACGGCATAGCCAAGGTTTTCCGTCACTTGAGATTTGAGAGTCAGCAATCCATGAACACGCCCTTGCATGTCCATTAACGGTCCACCGCTGTTGCCTCTCTCAATCGGAATCGCCAGCTGAATGAGCGACATTCCATCATCGTTCTCATGAAATCCAGAAACAACACCGGTCACAACACTGTGTTCCAACCCTTGTGGGTTTCCGAGCGCGAAGATCGGCTGTCCTTGCTTGAGGTCATCGCGTTTTCC
>JAJDEL010000548.1 GCA_029259835.1 Planctomicrobium sp.
GCGTATCGATTTCAGTAACTGTTTCTTTCTTCAGGGCCAATGATTTTTCGTCAACTTCTGCAATCACGAGAGGATACCGTGGATGTCCGGGGTTCGTGGGATTCTCTGGTGCAATGTTCCCGAGCCAGTAGAGCTTTTTCGTTTTGCGACTCCTGAAAAGTCGGTGGAACGTGCTGGTCGAATAGAACAGAGTCCCATCTGCGTACTTGAAGATCTGCGGTTCAGAGAACGACAGACCTCCATCGCTGGATAAACTGAACCACTTATGTGCGGCTCCCTCTTTGGTCTTGGTGATTCGCCATACCATCAACACTCGACCATCCGCGAGTTCTGTGACGTCTGCTTCCAGAAGTCCATTGAAGGCAATTGAACGCGGTAGCCAAACCGGTTTACTCGATTTCCATACGTACTGCTCCGTTGTCTCGTCCCAGCGTCCGACGAAACATAAGCTGCCGATCGTTCCGGCACTCGGCCAGCGAACTCTTGCTGGTGGTTCATCCTCGATGTCAGCTGGAATTTTCGTGTTTGTGACCGGGATAATCAAATTGCCGTTGCTATGGCAGAAAATGGATTGTCCTGGATAGGCAGTGTTGTTTTCGAGATACGCAGGCTGCAACACGTTCTCTGGGTCGAGATCCTCTCCGATCTCGTATTTCAACGTCTGCGGAGGTCCAAACGATTTCCCTCCATCGGCAGAAGTTCGCAAAAGCGCATGGTTGTAAATCATTCGCGGCGGCCCTTGCCGCATGTCTCGAACGTGATGGATTGAAAGGGCAACGAGCCGGTCCGAGACCGGGTCATGAATCCCGCAAAATTTCCAATCGAGAACTGTCACCTTGTCCAGGTACGTCATCCACGACGGCTGTGCGGTCAGCGGTGACCAAGTCTTGCCGTAGTCGTTCGAGACGCGTTGATACGGATTTTGAGGCGAATCGCCATACCCTCGCACCTGATCCGCGTGTGACCAGTCCGTATGAATCTCTTCGCGGTATCCATCGCGACCAGGAAAAACGTAGACCCAGGGAGCTTTGTCAGGCACAGTATTCGGAACATAAACCTCTCGCTTCACCTTCACAATCGGATCGGCAATAGCGCTCGTATTCGCTAAAGAAAGGCTCGCAAGAACACCGGCACAAACAGCGAACAGACTTCTCATACTGAATCCTTGGCCTGACTTTGTTACGAATCACATTTTCGATTCTGCCCGAATTGCCTCGCATCATATTCTATCAGGGCAACCGTTTCGTAGAAGGAAGAAGAGCACAGGGACAGCAATGGCATCCATTTGAAGTACGTTCAACCATTCACACGAAAGGCAACAGGCAAGTGCGGTACCAGCTGGCTTGCGTCTCAAATGTGTTGCACACTACAAAGCTTAATGACAAATAGATTGACGCTTGTTTGAAAACTTTCGAACGAACTCCTCTTCATAACCGAATGAGCCATGACTGCAACATCCTCCGAAAACTTGAATGAACGTCGCGCCTACTGGACCGAGCAAATGGAGCTTGGTTATGAAATGGTTGAGAAACTGCTCAGCTTCCCAATCGATGAGTGCAACGAAGGCTTTGCCTCAATTCCTGCCGCTGCTGAAGGTGCAGGTGTGGAAATGTTGTTCTCGACATCGAAAATCGCAGGCGACCTGGACCGAGTTTTCTACATCCGGGAATCGCTGGTGAGTGATGTGATCGCAATCGGTCGTGCGATGAATGAACGTAGCTGGGTCTTGAAAGTCGAAGATGGTTTTCGCTCACTGGAAATGCAAAGGACTCTCGTTCGCAAACCTGAAGTCTTCGATGCGATTTTGCAGAAGTGCATCTGGGAATGTGGCGGCGAGATCCCGCCTGTCGAGTTTATCTTTCGCCGAGCCACAGTGATGGTGGCGAACATTCCAAAAATCGGGACACATATGTCCGGTTCCGCGATCGACATTTCTGTGTTTCACCAGAACGAGATCGACCGCGAAGTCTGGCGTGGCGGTCCCTACCTGGAGATGAGCGAACGCACACCGATGCGGTCACCGTACATCAATGACATCGATTTGCAAAATCGTCTCGAAATTACGGAACTCATGGAATCGCACGGTTTCATGCACTTCCCTTTTGAATTCTGGCATTTCAACAAAGGTGATGCAGGTGATCACATTCTCAACGGCGACTCCAAACCTGCCCGCTACGGACCGGTAAATTGGAACCCTCAAACAAACGAGGTTTCACCGATCACAGACCCACTCGTTCCGTTGAATCCACTGTCAGCAATCGAAGCAGAAATCTCCCTTGCCTTGGAGCGAACACGTTAATCGAAGGCAATTTGAGTAGAAATGCTTCAAAAATCAACTGAACTTCAACTCTAATCAGGTCATCGGAATCACGCGTCGTAAACCAGCTGCTGGAATCAGGAGCAGCAGAACGCCGATTACCAATGGGATGCCTTCGCTGCCGAATTTGAAGTAGATGAATGTCGCGTTGAGAACGATGACGGAAAGCAGCATCACGCCGATTGCTGGTTGAATCTTTTCTGGTGTCGGGTCGAAGACTGCCGATAAGGCTCGTCGGTTGATCGTCAACGCGATCACTCCCAACAAGACTAGGGTTGACGTTGGATTGGCAATGCCTGGTGGTAACGGAAGTCCCAGACGGACAGCGAAATCACCGAGCCAGATCGCTAATCCGATCAACCCAATATCGATCACGAAGAGTGACAACAAGAGCGGCATTCGCAAATTCAACTTCGCTTCCCGTTTCGCGAACCAGGTCACACCTGCAATGTAAATTCCCATACACAAGGCAACCCATAATAAGGGTTGCTGAAAAGCACCTGCCAGACGAATGCCAGCGGTGCTGGCACCGAGAATCAAATTCAACGAGCGACACGCGCCCATAAAAATTGGTCCGAGCGGCGTCCGCTTCATCACTGAGTCGTAAAGCAAAATGCACACCGCCAGCGCGCTGGCAATGATCAGGCTGCGAACATCGGCAGCATAGGCGAACCCAAGACCGCCGACCATTAAGCCAGCGCCAAACAGAGTGGCGTTTTTTCGAGAGATCTGCCCACTTGGGATCGGTCGCTGTGGGCGTTCTTCGGTGTCCTGCTTGACGTCAAAAACGTCGTTGAAGACCATCCCGGACAGGTAAAGGCACGCACTCGCTGCCGCGAGGAACAAAAACTCCGGCAACGGTTGAAGAAAGACATGCGAAAGCAGGAAGCCAGCGGCGATGTCTGCAATGGCAGTAAAGACGGTTGGGAAACGACAGAGCCGAAGGTAAGCAAGCATCTGCGTTTCCGTCGCGCTAAGAAAAAAGTAAGCCGCACACTTGAAGTGTGCGGCGAATCACGTCGTAAGAAAATCAAGCGTCTTTGAGTATCGGCGTTAGATAAGTCACGGTACTGTTCATTGAGGCGAGTTGCTCGTAGTCCGATTCTGGAATCTGAACGCGGTACAGCTTGCGGAGTTCCATGACGATGTCGAGGAAATCCATGCTGTC
>JAJDEL010000549.1 GCA_029259835.1 Planctomicrobium sp.
AGCCTCCTGGATGTGATGGATCAAGTGCTGCATTCGTTGAAGCTTTACTTAATGCTGGAATTGTAGTTCAAGACGAAGATCGAGAGGTCGTCATCGTTGATCAGTCGCTCATCGTCACAGAAAGCGATTGTGTCGGCATTGGTGCTCAACCTCCTTGCAGCGCTGAGTTCGAAGTCGGATTCTTTCTGGATTACGGTCCAGGACCAATTTCATGTCAGTCACACAGCCTAAAAATGACTCCTGATCGCTTTATCGAAGAGATTGCTTCGTGCCGTACGTTCATTCTGGAGAGCGAAGTGAACGCTCTTCGCTCAAACGGAATCGGACAGCGAGCGACATCACAAAACATCCTGGTTTTCGACGACAATGGACCGATAGAGAACACGCTCCGATTCCCGGATGAGTGTGTGCGTCATAAAATTCTCGATTGTATTGGTGACTTCGCACTTCTGGGCTGCGATGTCCTGGGACGATTTATCGCAACGCAGTCAGGGCATCGATTGAACCATGCCATTATTCGTGAAGTCAAAAAACGAGCGAATCCGCCGCTCGGAAAAACAACACTCCCTTTTCCATCCTCTTCATTCACTCTCTCCACAGATCCGCTTCGCGCTGCTGGTTAGATTTTTTCAACGACTCCGTCAGGATGACGACCATGTCAACAACCATTTCTCCACTTGCTCATGTTGATCCAAAAGCCGAACTCGGCGAAAATGTGACGATTGGTCCATTTTGCTTTGTTGGACCGGATGTGACTCTCGGTGATGAGTCCGTTCTCGATAGTCACGTTACGTTGACTGGTAAAACGACCATTGGAGCCAAAAATCGATTTTGGCAGAACAGTGTCATCGGAGCAGAGCCACAGGACTACAGCTACAGCGGTGGAGCACCGACTGAAGTCGTCATTGGCGAAAATAATCAATTTCGTGAAGGTGTGACGGTGAATCGAGGCGCGGAGAAGGAAGACGGTATCACTCGCATTGGAAATGACAACTTGCTGATGTCCAATTCCCATGTCGCGCATAACTGCCATATTCACAATCATGCAATGCTTGTGAACGGAGTTTTGCTCGGTGGGCACGTTCATGTTCATGATCGAGCCATCATTTCCGGGAACTCTGTCGTCCATCACTTTACGACGATTGGAACATTGTCATTCGTGAGTGGCGGTTGCCGCGTCCCGACGGACATCCCTCCGTACATGTTGTCCGCAGGCAGTGACAATCCGCAGATACGTACGGTCAATCTCATCGGTATGAAGCGGGCTGGAATTCCGGTCGCTTCCATCAAGGTTGTTCGCAAGATTCAGCGGTTCCTCTACCGGGAACACAAGACGCTCGATTTCGTGAAGGACCATTTTCAGAAAGAGCTTCAGGGAATCTTCCCCATTGAATACGTCATCTTGTTAGATGCGATTGAAAAACAACGTGCTGGTCGTATGGGACGCGCACGAGAAGCGGCTCGAACAACTCCACTGGTTGAATCAACAGAACAACAAGTGAAGAAGAGCGCTTAATTGAACAACGTCAAGACTCGATTGACAATGATGCACTTGAAGTGCGTCGCTAAACAGTGGTGATGACCAATTCTAAAATCACCCTCAACACTAGACTCTCACCCCTAGACTCTCAAAAGCCATGGACGAAACATTAAAAATTGCTGTTGTTGGTGTGGGCGCGCTCGGACGCCACCACGCTCGAATTCTCTCACAAATGGATGGAGTCGATCTTGTTGCCGTTGCTGAACCGAACGAACAACAGGGAAAATCTGTTGCCGAGGCGTGTGACTGCGAATGGACGAACGACTTCCGAACACTCTTGAAGACAGTTGATGCCGTTTCAATTGTCGTCCCAACCTTTCTGCATCGAACTGTGGGTGAAGCATTTCTGAGCCACAGTATCCCTGTGCTAATCGAAAAACCCCTGACAGCAGATGTTGAGGATGGTGAAGTTCTCGTACGCCTGGCTCAAGAACACGGGATTCCGCTTCAGGTCGGACACATCGAGCGTTTCAATCCTGCGTTTCAACAGTTAGCCGAGTGGACTGGCGAACCGAAATATCTTCGAGCAGAACGTGTCAGCCCGTATGCCTTTCGGTCAATGGATATCGGTGTTGTCCACGATTTAATGATCCACGACATCGAACTTTGTCTGTCGCTGACTCAAGAGATGCCCAAGCGCATTGAAGCGTTTGGCGTGTCGCTGGTTGGTGGGCATGAAGATGTTGTACAGGCACGACTCTCTTTTCCAAATGGATGCGTTGCAGATTTAACTGCCAACCGCGTCTCTCCTGTTCCCGCCAGAACGCTGCAATGTTGGTCAGACGATGGGTGCGCTCTCGCGGATTTGTCGACCCGCACCGTACAGATGTTTTCTCCAGGAGAAACCATGTTGGAAGGCCGATTGCCGTTTACGATTGCTCAATCAGGCCTAGAGACGGTCGATTCACTCAAACCCAAAGTCTTTGGAGAGTTCATCCAGACAGAACAAATCACGGCTGCTGAAACCGATGCTTTGACTGCGGAACTTGACTCCTTTGTCGAATCCGTTCGATATCGGAAACAGCCGCTAGTCAGCGGCAACCACGCACTTGCTGCATTACAGGTTGCTCAGAATATTCTCGATTGCGTCGATGCCCATCAATGGGATGGAGTCGCTGATGGTCGCATCGGTCCCGATGCACTGTTGAAGCATCATCTTGGAGAAGCACATTTTTCAGACGCAGCTGCTGCTTGAACTGAACGTCAACTGCCCCGCACTTTATGGATTTGGTCAATCACGCTTGCCACATTTGCATTTCAAAATCGGTAGACGGAACCGTTAAATCGATGGTCCCTTCACTTGGCAACCGTTCAAGGGATTCTCCATCTCGAGTCAATTCCACAGCAAAATGGACTTGCTGATTGATCTTCACTCCCAACTCCTGGTAAGGGATTGCAAACTCCAGAATCTGGTCAATGGCTGCGGTGGCAGTAGTCGTTTGTGTTTTTCCATCAATCGACAACAAAGGCCGTTCGGGCGTCGCGCAGGGGATTCGAATTTCGGCTCCGTAAGGTTCAACGAAACGGAGGCGAACTTCTTCAATTTCGCTCAAATCTGTACGTGCGTTCGTGCGAGTATCAAAACGAATGAGCAGTCGCTCTTTGTCGAACCCAAAGTAAATGTCGGTAAAAGCGCTTTCAGTGACCATTGTCATTGTCCCGCGTTCACTGCCACTTTTGTAATGACCTGCGTGTCGCCATTCAAAAAATGAAACACGACCATTCACCTTCACGCTCAGCAGCGACTGCGGTTGCTTGTGAGTGTGCAAGTGGGGGCGCTCGAAGTGACTGACCGGTTCAAACAGAATCGAAGGAGGTAACTCTCCGAGAAGGGTGTAAACGTTTCGCAAGTGACGGCGAAAGAGTTCGTCGAAAAGGTCATCTTGCCCGCCGTTGTGATCGTCTCCATACCACCAGTACCAGTCGCTCCCCTCTGCGATGAAAAGTTCCTTCCACGCTTGTTTCAGCGATTCTTTGGAAGCGGATCCTCGTTCTTCGAATTTCACGAGGAACTCACGAGTCAGATGCACAAGATCCCAGGCATCTCGATCTTCCTGATGTCCGAACCAGATGTAGAAGTCGTGATTGATCCAGCTTCCAGCAAACAATCTCGAAATATTGTTCGTCGGTGGGTGCTGAGCGAGGTGTTCACTGACCGTGAGGGTGGAAATATTTGGATCGGCGACCGCCTGTCGATACAGGTTCCGCAGAAACCCGACTCCGCCGTCCGAGTAGTATTCCCAGCAGTTTTCGCCATCGAGAACAATTGGAACGAATGGGGTTTGCTCTGGGTCGATCGAGGCGACTGATTGACCAATTTCTTTGACCTTACTGAGTAAATCTTCAGCCGCCCAGTGAGGGTCGTTCCGCTGATAATGGAACCCAACAAGGTCGCTCAGTCCGTGATCTCGGAAAATGATGTCGAGGGGTTGTTTCTCCGTTCCAACACGCCATGGACGATAAAGCAGTTCCGGTCGATGTAGGTTTCCGTGACTGTCACGGTGAACGATGTGATCCATTGAGTAACTGAGGATTTCTTCGTCTGTTGCAAGCCATTTGATTCCATTGTCCGCAATCATTCCCAGTATGTCCTGAGAAACGGAACCTTCAGACGGCCACAAACCTTGTGGTGGTTTCACAAATAACTTCTCGTGGTACTCGACTGCCGTCTCTAGATGTTTCTGTGCATCCTTTGGATAACGATCCGTCGCCTTCGGCATCGTACAATCCGGCATCGCTTCTCGGGCCGACTTCTTGTCCCAGAGCAGCGGGAGGATCGGGTGGTAGAACGGAGTCGTGGTCAGTTCAACCTGCCCGTCCTCCATCAGTTTACGGTGCAGCGGAATCACCTGACCAACGACCTCTCGCTGTTTCTCCAATAGCCAATCTTTCTCCGTTTCCGTCCAGTCGCGCCCTTTTTCCCGAAACTCGCGGAGATCGGAGTCTTCCTCGAAGAGCAATTCGTGGAACCATGTCAGGTTGTGCCAAACCTGAAGATCGCGGAGTTCCTGATTCGAAAATCGCAGGCGGGCTTGTTCAGCTGAGTCGCGCCCGATTCGTCGCTTTTGATGAATTTCACAATACCGCTGATGCGGTCGAATCATGCTCTGTTCGTTCGCCATAAAGAAGTTGTCGAGGAGATACTCAGTTTCCTCGACGGACATCGAATCGACTGGAGTTCGCGACACATCCAAATGTCGATCACTTCCACCGGCGACATATCGCTCGATTTGTACGAGCAAACTTGGAACAAGATTGATCGTGCAGTGGAACTCCGGCACCTCCTGGATATGAAGTGCCATCCCGATGTAATCTTTTGTGGAATGCAATCGAACCCAGGGCATCAACGTTTCATTGGCAACATCGTCCGGATAATACGGTTGATGCTGATGCCAGAAAAATGCAAGAGAAACAGGTTTCATAAGTAGTCACACAATGGCTGGCGATCTCTAGGTCCGCACAGCGAACCCTACGAGACTATAGCTTGACGAACTTAACCGAGCTTCTCAATCGCAGATTGGTACACATCAACATACTCTTGCGCGCTGCGGTTCCACGAAGAGTCTCTGGTCATGCCGTTGGTGACGAGTTTATTCCAATCATCCTTGTGGTGCTGGAACATACCAACGGAACGCCAAACAGTCTCCAGGAATAAATCGGCATCGTAGTTGCTAAACGTGAATCCGGTTGCTGTGCCGTTGTCGAGAGTGTGCCGATTCGCATCGACGACCGAATCCGCCAGACCTCCAACTGCGTGAACCAACGGAGGAGTCCCATAGATCAAACTGTACTGTTGGTTTAGCCCACAGGGTTCAAAACGACTCGGCATGAAATACGCATCGGAGCCTGCTTCAATGCGGTGGGCGAGTCCATCATCGAAACCGATTACCGCAGCGACCTTGCCAGGATAAGCTTGTTGAAGATCACTGAGGATTGTTTCGTAGCGAGAATCTCCAGTTCCAAGGAACGCAAATTGCACGTCGGCTCCGAGAATTTGAATCGCTTTCTGCGTGATTAAATCCAGCCCCTTCTGATCCGTCAGGCGAGAAACCAGACCGAAGAGCATGGCGTCAGGGTTTTCATGAAGTCCGAGTTCCTGCTGCAAAGCTGACTTGCAAGCCGATTTGCCAGCACTGTAATTCTGAGCCGTATATTGCTCAGGCAATTTGGAATCGACTGCCGGATTCCAGACATTCATATCGACCCCGTTCAAAATTCCGACAAGATCAGTACCACGGTGTTCCAGTGCCGGGTCGAGTCCGTACCCGTATTCTGGTTGGCAAATTTCTGTTGCATAAGTGGGACTGACCGTCGTTACCTTGTCTGCTGTAGCAATTCCACCTTTCAGTAAATTCAACTTGCCGAAGTATTCAAGCTGTTCCCAGTTGAAATACTCTGAATCAAGTCCGGTGTTTGTCATCTGCAAACTCGGAAATTCTCCGTGGAACGCCATGTTGTGAATCGTGAAGGTTGTTCCAATTGATCCTAGCGGTTCACCATTTTCCCGTGCTTGAAATATCAGTGCTGGGACCAAACCAGTCTGCCAGTCATTTGCATGAATCACATCAGGAACAAAAAGTGACTTGGCAACTTCTACGGCGGCTCGACTGAAGAACAAAAATCGTTCGGCGTTGTCGCCATAGTCGTGACCGTCTTCGACATATAGACCTTCCCGATCAAAGAAACTCGGGCGGTCGATCAGCAGGACTTTCACCTTGCTCTCTGGAATCGTCGTTTCGTAAACCTCAGCATTGATCACAGCACCCGGGAAACTGACCTGAACTTCACCAACGACCGTTCCCCGGTCAGCTTCTGAAATAAACTGCCGATAACAAGGCAGCACCAATGCGACTTCATGTCCGGCATCTGCGAGAGCCTTAGAAAGGCCTGTCGAGACATCCGCCAATCCACCAGTCTTCGCCAATGGGACCGCTTCGGAAGCGACCATCATAATCCGCATACTTGACTCCAACGCGTCGACTGAAATTTGTGTTTAATAAAAAAACTCTCTAATCCGGAAACGTACCTGATAAAAGTTTTCGAACCAATTCGAAACTGCAATTCAAGTTTCAGTTTTATTCGATTCGATGACTTCAACAATCAAAATCCATCTCGGCAAGCCAATTCGCTGAGGACTCCCTGCACGACAGGTTGTGGGCAGGACCAGACGAGGAAGAACATGGCTTCTCGCACGGCCAGTTCCGCCGCGTGTCCTTTCATAAAACCGGCACCTTTCGTGATGGTCAAAGCGGCCTGAGTGATCCGTAAGGCCAATGAGTTTGACCGTTGCCGAATCATAGTTGCTGAGAGTTGTGGTTCGTCGCTTGCGATTCCAAGGCTGGCCTTGCCAATGTCCTCGCGGAGGGATTCAACGTCATGTTGAAACGCTGAGACGTTTTCTTTCAAGTTTGGTCGACTCTCTGCTTCCTCTTGAATCAGAGCAAGTGACCGAGCCGAAACACCCAAGGCCAGCGTTGATGTTGTTAACGAACCGGCACCACCTCCGACTCCTTGGCTCATCACTCCTTCGACAGGTCCAGCCAGCAAGTATTTCTTCGGGATACGAACATTCTTGAGATCAATCGATGTCGTCTCTGCCGCAGTCAGAGACATCAACTCGACCTTGGGGTGAATGGAAATTCCATCGAGATCGCAGGGCATCGCGATTAAAACCTGCAATCCATCATCACAGGTTCCTCCAGTCACAATATGATCAGCGGCGATTGCGCCGGTGACCCAAGGGATCATGCCATTCAAAATGAAATGATCACCTCGCTGCTCAACACGAACCATCGGCTTGGCAATGTGCTGCCGAGATGTCGTCAGGTGCGAAATTCCGACCGTGGCGAAACTCTCTCCACTCGCAAGCCTGGGCAGCAGTTCGGCTTTGATTTCCTCATTGCTTGACCCAACGATGCGCTGACAGGCTCCATTCCTCTGAGTGAGCGCAAAGCAGGTCGTGAGACAAGCGGTTGCAAGTCTCTCGTAGCCGGTCACACATTCGGACTCACTGACAGGCTGCCCGCCGTACTCCTCTGGAATCACCCAGCCCAGCACGCCTGATTCCGCGAGCCAGTCGAACTGCTGCGTCGGCCAGTTTTGTGCGGCATCGACATCCATAGCTGTCGCCGCCAGTTTTTCGAGGAGTTCGTTGAAGGACACGTTCGGATCTATCTGGTCAAGGGAATGCGAATCAGTTGTGGTTCAACACTCTCTACATTGTCTGAGAACCGATCAACCAATGCAATTCATGGCATCTATGGACAAAACCGAACGTAGAAACCTTTCTTGATATGAAGCAACACTGTCCCATCGCTTGGAAGCGAGACGCTGTTTCCATAACCTATTGCTTGTGAATAATGAAAATTGCTGCGGCAAAAACCAACTTCTTAAACATAAAGCGGAGTGAGTAAGGTGTCTGAATTGGGACTCGCGAATTTCAAAAAAGAACGTGACTTTCTGATCGGGATCGATTCCGATGGCTGTGCTTTCGATTCGATGGAGATTAAGCACAAGGAATGTTTCATTCCGAATTTCATCAACCACTTCAACTTGCAGCCGATTTCCAAATACGCCCGCGAAGCGGCTGAATTCACGAACCTCTACTCCAAAACGCGTGGTGCGAATCGCTTCCCGGCATATTTACTTGCCTTGGAACTGCTCGCCGAACGTCCGGAAGTTCAGCGCCGCAATGCGAAACTCCCGCAGCTACAAGGTGTTCGCGACTGGGTCGAACGCGAATCAAAACTCGGTACGAAAACGATTGGACCTGAGTCAGAAAAGACTGGCGACCCCGATCTCAAGCAAGCTTACGCCTGGTCGAAGGCTGTTGACGAGAACATCAATGAGATGGTCCACGGAGTTCCACCGTTTCCAGGTGTTCGTGAAGCACTTCAAAAAATGGGTGAGCAAGCCGATCTGGTCGTTTGCTCCGCGACTCCGAACGGAGCGTTGCAAAAGGAATGGACCGAGCACGATATCGATCAGTATGTGAAATCGATTTGTGGTCAGGAAGCGGGAAGCAAAACGGAATCGCTCACGACTTGCAAAGAAATGGGTTACGACCCTGAGAAAATGTTGATGATCGGTGACGCCCCTGGCGATATGAAAGCCGCATTGGCTGTCGGCGCGTTGTTTTATCCAATCAACCCTGGTCACGAAGAAGAATCTTGGGTCCGCTTCCTCGACGAAGCCTGTGACCGCTTCTTCGCTGGGACCTACGCCGGAGAGTTTCAGAAAAAAGTGATCGCCGAGTTCGACACCTTTCTGCCTGAACAACCTCCGTGGAAGTGAGAGTTGAGTGAAATCGCCGCACACCTGAAGTGTGCGGCTAATCGTGCTGTGCTCTTCAAGATTGAGTGATAAGTTCGCGAGAATTGATCAGTGAGGCAACTGAGAAAATGTCGAACGAGAAAAAACGAATACTTATTGTTGAAGATGAAGAAGCCATTGCGAACGGACTACGGTTCAATATGGAAGCTGAAGGGTACGAACCGGTCGTGCTGGGAGACGGTCCATCGACGCTGAGCTATTTCGAAGAAAACTCTCACGATGTTGATCTGATTATTCTCGATCTCATGCTGCCAGGGATGAGTGGGTACGAAATCTGTCGAGCAGTCCGTGAACGCGACCAGACAGTGCCGATTATCATTTTGAGTGCACGAACCCTCAGTGAAGACAAATCACACGCGTTCGATTGTGGCACCGATCAGTACATTACGAAACCGTTCGCTCTGCCGGAGTTGCTCAGCCGCGTGCGACAACTTCTGAAACGTCAACGGGTCGAACCGCCGCCGAAGCATGCTGTTGAAATTGAGGATTTTCAAATCGGAAATGTTCACATCAATTTCAAGACCTTCGAAGTCACCAGCCCTGAAGAGAAGCATCATCTCACGACAATGGAGATGCAATTGCTGCGGTACTTCATTGAAAATGAGTCCGATGTTCTTTCGCGGTCGAAGATCCTCAGAGATGTCTGGGAGCAGGGAGCCGAAGTGACATCGCGAACCATCGACAACTTCGTAATGCGGTTGCGGAAATATATCGAAGAAGACCCCAGCAACCCCCGGCACTTGCTTTCCGTTCGTGGAACCGGCTATCGCTTCGTCGCGGAGCCTTGAGTAGCGATTTTGTTTTGCCGGACACTTAAAGTGTCCGGCTAAAGAGCGGACTCACACTTACGGAACCAACTGCACTGGCACGGCTCTCTGTACGCGGATCACATCTTTTCCAAGTTTCGGATCGAAGCGACGGTTTCCAATAATACCGGTCGGTTTCCCGATCCACTCGCGAATGCGAGTGCCTTCAGCCGCTTCAAGATACGCCAGCAGACGTCCATCAGGAGCGACAAGTGCGTACCGAGGAAACCTGGGGTAGCCTGCAACATTTTTGACTATTCCAGCTCCGTTGAGCCGGGGAGTGACTGCTGAACCAATCGTTTTTCCCGGCTCTGTTGGAAGTTGTGGTCCTTCGACAGGAATCCCAGTTGAAGTTGTCTCGCTCAAAGTGCCGAGTTGCATATTCACGAGTTCCTGATCTCGTTGTGCCGATTCTGCAGAGACTCGAATGAATTTTTGATAGTGACTCAGAATGTCACGGCGGCGCTTGAGAACGTCCATTCGTTTTTGAATGAGCGCAGCAATTGTTTCGTCAGCCCCTTTGCCGAGTCGTTGGTACTCAAATTCAATCGAATTCAAATTCCACTCGGTAGGTTCCTTTTGCATCATCGCAGCGTAAACCCTGTCGATGCGGTCTAGCTCGTCATACAACATTTTTCGGCGGGCAATTTCTCGCTCGTTTTCTTTCGTGATTGCGGCTTCAGCTTCTTTCTTTTTATTGACGAACGACGGACGATGAGCAGGTGGCACCTGAAATGGGTCTTGGGCGATTTGCTGGCGAATGCTCGCGTCGACAGGGACAAGAAACTCCCCTTTGATCCAGCGAAACTCTTGCGGTGGTGGAACTATTTTTAACATGCGAACAGAACCTCGCGTCATCTTCAGCGTTTCTTCGCCGAGAATCGTGACTTCGTCCCCGTTCGAGAGTTCGCGCCCGTAGTAGGAGTGTTCGTTACTGACCTGGCTTCCAATGCGCACAATCGCGCGTGCTGGTCGTCCATTTTGCGGAGCGACTTGCACAACGCCACGACCTCCACCAATTTTTTTGATGAGGCTGGCATCGATCCAGCTGATGCTCCCTTTCGGTGGAGTAATCATGAACCAGCCACCGTGATCATGACGATTCACGGTAACGATATCTTTCAGTTTCACATGACCAGT
>JAJDEL010000550.1 GCA_029259835.1 Planctomicrobium sp.
GCCGGACACTTGAAGTGTCCGGCAAACCTTGCGGTGATAATTCTTTCGTCAAGTCTAATAAATCAAGCGACCGGCGAAGAACTTTTCTGTTCAATGATTTTGTCAAGTTCTTCACGGAGCCGAGGCAGAATCTCTTCATAAGAATAAGCACCAATTGCCTCTGGACCTTTTTTGAGATTGACCAGATTCGGGCCGCACCACAGTCCTAGGTCCGCGTCGTCCGTTTCGCCAGGACCATTCACGCGACAGCCCATGACTGCGATCGTGATGTCGTATTCTTGTGCGTATGCTGTCATTTCTTTGACATCTTGAGCGAGGTCAATGAATGCTTCGTTCTCGACGCGTGAACAACTCGGACAACTGATGATGTTCAGCGTGTTCGTGCCGAAATCGACGACACTTCTCACTCGACCGGCTGCGATGTCCGCCAAGATTTGACGTCCTGCGTCGATCTCTTCTGGCTTGCGTGGATTCGGTAGCGTGAGAGAAACGCGAACTGTATCTCCGATCCCTTTGCTGATGAGTTGTTCAAAGGCGATTCTCGTTTTGATGATCCCATCCGGTGGCATTCCAGCTTCTGTGACACCCAGATGCAGCGGGATATCTGGACGATGCTCCGCGAAGCGACTGTTGACTTCAATCACTTTTTGCGGATCAGAATCTTTCAGTGAAACGCAGTAGCGGGTGAAGCCGAGAGAGTCGAGCAGTTGGCAATGATCGAACGCACTCTCCAGCATTGGCGAGATCGAATCTTCAGGAGCGTATTTCTCTTTCATTGCAGGATCAACGGAACCACAGTTCACTCCGACCCGCATGGCGCAGTCGTTATCGATCGCGACCTTGGCGAGGTATTCCACCTTCTCCTGCCAGGGTTTTTCACGCTCATGGTGGTAAAGATGCCCAGGGTTGTATCGCAGTTTTGCAACGTGTGGGGCGATCACTTCTGCCAACCGGTAGTTCTCTTGCAAATCGACAGCCAGATTCGCCGTAACTTGTTTGCTGATTTCCGCGAGCGATTCTGCATCGGATGTGCTATCGACAGCAACGCGCACCACGTCAGCACCTGCAGCAACCAGAGCGTTGATTTGCTCAATGGTCGCATCGATATTTTTCGTATGAGTGGCTGTCATGCTTTGCACTGCAATCCGATTGCCATCACCAATGGTGACAGATCCAATTTTGACAGCGCGGGTCGGATTGCGGGGGAGTGTTCGCTCTTCCACGTCTCTATCCAGTTCTCTTCGTAGTGTTCTCAATGAATTGATCGCAAACTCAGTGAGCATCATAACGGCTGTTATCGATTCATGTATTCACGCAAATAGAGATTCTGAATTTGTCGGACACGTTAAGTGTCCGGCAAAACAAAATTCATATTAAGATCGAGCGAGTATTTACACACCAGCGCAAAAGAAAACCTCCGCAGGTGCCGGTGGACTGAGTTCTCCAGAACCCGCAATTTAAGGTGGGTACCGCAGGAACGGGTCTTGTGAGCCGAGTCGGTGCCTTCTGAAAACAGAAGCAACAACCGGATTTACAGTCAGCCGCTCCGAAGCAGTTCCCTGCGGATTGGAAGTCGGGTCGAGGAAATACTGTCCGGTATCGAACACAGCAGAGGTCGTCAGATAGCTCATTCAGTGATCAGCGATCCAACGCCTCGATCCTACATCCTCCGCAGGCGAACTTCAACTATTTGTTTCAACTTCTTGAGAGAGAAAGAGAAATGGAATGTTTCGCAAAAACGACGTCAATCAGACTCGCAGTAATCACGCGGCATTTTTTTCTTGAGAATCGTCGTTTTCATTATCGTCCTCTTCATCTTGAATTATCAATTGCTCTGCCATGGGTAATTGATTGACGTGCGTCAGGCCGAAGCTTTCGAGGAAGAGTTTCGTTGTGCCGTAGAGATAGGGACGACCGAGAGTGTCGTCTTCGCCGACGACACGGGCGAGACCTTTTTCCATCAGTTGCTTGATCATCTCCGATGCCTGCACACCGCGAATCGCTTCGACATCCGCTCGCGTACAGGGTTGTCGATAGGCAATGATCGAAAGTGTCTCCATCGCAGGCGATGAAAGCTTCATGTAAGCCTGTCGGTCGTGAATTCGGTCGAGCCATTTTACGAGACTTGGCAGAGTAAGCAGTTTGAATCCCGCGGCGACACTCTCGATACGAAACGCGGAATTCCCGGCGTCGTAGAGGTCGTTCAACTGTTCGATCAAAGATTGAGCTTCCTGCGAGTCCGCGAGTGTTGCCATTTGAGTCAACTTGCGTAGTGAGAGTGCACGGTCTGCAACAAAGAGCGCGGCTTCCAGGCGAGCTAGTTTTGGTGAACGCGCAAATTCCGACTCTCCGTATTCTTTTGAGGGAGTCTCAGAAGAGCGAGAAAATCGTTGGTGCCAGCGCCATCCGTTTTCGGTGCGAGAGCGAACGCTCAATGCAGTTTGGCAACAGGCAGAAGATTGACCAAACTGCATTGCAGGAGTGTTCAACATGAGAAGCGAACTCAGCGAGTTAAAGAAACGCCGCCATACTTGTGAGATTCCTGGTACTGTTGTTGCAACCACCCATCGACCTGTGCGAGTACCTGATTGACAGCAACGAGTGGGTTATCCCCTTCGGCTTCAAAGCGATGCGTGACTTGAGGTGTGTCACTCGGATGATAAAGGCAGACGAACAAAAACATCCCTTCCTGACCACCACGTTCAAGGTGATATTTCTTGATTCCGAGTTCAGTGAGTCTCGCGGAAGCTTCTTGCCAGTTGAGCATTTGGGCGGAAGTTTCCGTGGTGTTCGGTCGGACGGAACTGCTTCCATCATTCGCGAACGGGTTTCTCATTCCATTCGTTGGAGCATTTTCATGTGACACAGGAGGGGCATTCGACCCGAAATTCATGGCGAGACGATTGTCGTTCGTACGCACCGGTTGATTCGGGAACTGTCGGGGGGGTGAAGGCGGTTGCCGTTGTTCGGAACCCCCAACCAAATCGTTTTTGAACCGATCTGAACCTGGTTGCTGCGAGTCGTTGAAGTACAGGTTCGGTCGACTCGTCGGTGCGGTGGATTCATTGCTGCTGTGACGCTGATCACCGTACTGATTTCCGTTGTACGGTGGAGCGTCTTGAATGGAATTTGGGGCCTTCCCTTCTTGACCTTGGAACGCATTGCCCCACGGATTTTGGTCGTAGGGGTCGCGAATCACAATGTCATCATTTTGGGGAGATGCATTGAGTGCAGCGATCGGTGGGACACCGAAAATTGCCATAAACCCGACAGCTGTGACGGGAATTGAAAACAGAAAGGTCAGAATCGTGCTACCAATTTTGCCCATGTGCGGAACCTCCATGCGGTGCACGTGCTCTGCCAACCATCCTTGTCATCCGGCAGGACACTCCCGTTTTGGTGTGTGTATTTACTGATAATTGCAATACACCGATGGAATGAAGGAGCAACGGGTCTGGCTCCAGTCGAGTGTGATCATTCACAATACGCCATTCCAATCATCGAATCGGCAGAATATGCCAGTTGTCCAAATTGAGACAAGACCAATCTCAGGCGTTTTGTGTCGCAAACTGGGAAACAGTTCGATACGCTTCGATCTACAAATCTACATCTTTGATTTTGATACTGGAGAGAAAATTCGATGCGAAGTCGTAAACTCATGCTCGGGGCGTTGTTGTGCGCCGCTGTTGTCGCTGTCTATGGTTCGCCTGCTCACTCAGCAGACAAACTGTTTAAGAACGGCCTTCTTGGTCAGAAACAAAATCGCGAGACCCGCCGGCAAAGCCGGCGACGGGTTCAGCGAGTTGTGTACTACCCGCAGAGTGCGGCACTCCCATTGAATACCGCGCCGCAAGGATTCAAAGCCTTGTTTAACGGGAAGGACACCGCAGGCTGGCACGGAATGCCACACTTCAATCCCGATCAACTAGCAGCTTTGTCCGATGCGGACCGTGCAGCGAAACTTGAAGAGTGGAATGCGTCTGTCAAAGAGCATTGGAAAGTTGAAGACGGAGCCGTCATCAATGATGGTCACGGAGCCTACCTGACGACGGATGATTCATTCCGCGACTACGAGCTTATGATCGAATACAAGACTGTCGCACTGGCAGATAGTGGAATCTACCTGAAAAACACTCCGCAGGTTCAAATTTGGGACCACACCGAAGAAGCAAAATTCAAGCTGGATGCCGACAAAGGTTCTGGTGGACTGTGGAACAACAGCAAAGGGGCACCTGGAAAAAATCCTTCCAAGCTCATGGATAAGCCGTTTGGGGAATGGAATAAGTTCCGGATTCGCCAAATTGGTGCTCGCACGACCGTTTGGATGAATGGTGAAAAAGTTGTCGACAATGCGATTATGGAGAACTACTGGGACAAGGAACGGAAAATTTCCCTTCGCCCGACTGGACAAATTCAATTGCAAACTCACGGTGGCGAAATTCAATGGAGAAACATATTCATAAAGGAATACACGCCAGCTCAGGCACTGAGCATTCTCGCCGCAGAACGCGAAGATGGCTACCAGAGCATTTTTAATAGCAAAGACCTGACCGGTTGGGGTGGACCGAAGGAAAACTACGAAGTGATCGATGGCAGCATTCGCTGCAAAGAAGGCAAAGGCGGAGTTTTACACACAGAAAAGAAGTACGCAAACTTCAAAGTGAGCGTGCAGTTCAAAGTTCCTGCTGGTGGCAACAATGGTCTGGCGCTTCGATACCCAGGCAAAGGAAATGCCGCATTCGATGGCATGACCGAACTGCAAGTTCTCGATTCAGAGCATGAGAAATACGCCAAGCTCGATGCCCGGCAGTACCACGGTTCCGCCTACGGAATGACCGCCGCTCAGCGTGGTTATCTTCGTGATGCTGGAGAATGGAACTATCAAGAAGTGACAGTTGTTGGTTCGACAATTCTTGTCGAACTTAACGGCAATATCATTCTGAATACGGATCTCAGCAAGATCACTGACTACATGCACAAAAATGAAGACCCGAAAGTCGATACCCACCCTGGGAAAAATCTCACGGAAGGCTATTTCGGCTTCGCAGGTCATAACGACGCTGTGCAGTTCCGCGATATCATGATCAAAGAACTCGATTAGGGTTGGGTTAATCAAGAGTGTTCTTTGAGCGTCGAGAGATTTTGATGAATTCTCTCGACGCTCTTTTGGTATTCAGAGTGATTCTGAACACGAAATGCATTCGCTCTTGTCGCATCTCTCCCTGTTTGCCAGAATTGACTGAAATCGTGCGATAGCACGATTCAAGA
Source organism: Planctomicrobium sp. (assembly GCA_029259835.1). GTDB lineage: Bacteria > Planctomycetota > Planctomycetia > Planctomycetales > Planctomycetaceae > Thalassoglobus. The sequence continues at coordinate 5,269 of JAJDEL010000550.1, forward strand.
ACGAAAGACCAACTCAATTGGTCCTTCGCTCCAGAACGGATTGAAGTTTACGTTGCAAAGGATGCACCCCCAATGCGAATTCGCGTACAGAGTTCTCTATTACTGCTGGCCTTTTCTTTGGTCGTCGTTTTTTCTGGATGTCCATCGAAGCCTTCTCCTTCAAGTTCAGGCGGAACAAAAAGCAGTCGGCCTAAAGAACCGCTGTTGCCGGAGTCGTTTGAAACGACACCCGTCGAAGAGCTTGAAGCGACCATTGAATGGGATACCCCCGTTGAGTGGGAAGACCGCCTGGTCTATTCGGCCCTAGCCAGATTCCGTGAGCAGCAAGCAGCTAAAAAAGTTCCTGCAACTGAAGAAGCCGTGCTGAAACTCAAAAATGATTCGGACGAGTCGAACGACAAGATTCTTGGTACGCTGGGGCGGCTTCATGAGTCCGGCGAACTGATCGACTACGATGCCGAAATCAAGCTTCTTTTGCCATCAGATATTAAGTCGACAAATCCAGTGATGCAAAGTTCGACGTATGAAGGCTGGGTGATTGGAATGACGGGCCTCGGTTTTTTCAATTTCGACGAGAAAATGAGTCCGTATGCTCCAGCAGAATATGTAGTCTCTTGGCAAACGAGTAAAGACAAACTCTACGATAAAGTCGTGATTCGCGATGACCTTGTTTGGTCGGATGGAACCCCAATCACGGCTCATGATGTCGAGTTTTCGTACCGTCTCATCATGGATGAACGAGTCCCGATTCCTGCGGTTCGGACTGGGATGGAATCAATTAAAGATGTCAAAGCTCACAATGATTACACTCTCATTTACTCACACTCAGAGTCGCTGGCGACGAATGTCTGGAATCTTAACTTTCCGGTAATTCCCAAGCATATTTATGAAAAATCCGTAGAAGAAGATCCGACTCTCGGGAAATCAAAACACCATTTGAAGTATGAAGAAAATCCTGTTTGTGGTGGTCCTTATCAATTTTTAAAGCGTGCCAAAGGCCAAGAGATCATTTTGGAACGCCGTGAAGATTGGTACATGCGAGATGGAAAACAAGTCCGACCCAAACCACATTTCAAGACTCTTCGTTTCCGCGTCATCACAGACAGTAACACGGCATTGCTGGCACTAAAAAATGGTGATGTCGAAGACATGGAATTTCAGCCTGAGCAGTGGGTTGAACAAACTAACGATTCTGACTTTTACCGACTCAACACGAAAGCTCGCGGGGTGCAGTGGGTCTACTATTACTTCGGTTGGAATTGCAAAATTCCGCTATTTGAAGATGTCAAAGTAAGACGAGCGATGTCTTACTGTGTTGATTACGATCACATCCTTGAAACGCTTTGCTATGGACTCTACCCACCATGTACGAGTGAATACCATGAAGACTCCTGGGCGGGACCGGAAAAACCACGTGCGCCCTACAAGCAAGATTTTGACAAAGCTGAGGCGCTTCTGGAAGAAGCAGGTTGGATTGACAGGGATGGTGACGGGATACGCGAAAAGATGATTAACGGTAAAAAAGTGAAGTTTGAATTCACGATCATGTGTGCCAACCAGCAACTCCGAGTCGATATCTGCACATCCTTGAAAGATAGTCTGGACCGAATTGGAATTGTTTGCAGAGTCCGACCAACTGAATTCACAGTGATGCAAGAGAAAGCCCGGGCCCACGAGTTTCAGGCACTGTTTGGAGGCTGGGGAACAGGAACGGACCCCTTTACAACCGAGAATTTGTGGAAGACCGACGAAGGACGAAACTTCTGCGACTATTCAAATAAGAGAGTTGACGAGCTTTTCGAAAAAGCAAAATACGAGCTTGAGCAAGACAAGCGAGCGGTCTCCTACCGAGAAATCGATGACATTCTTTGGGAAGAACAGCCATACACCTGGCTATACTACCGTAGTGCGTTTTATGGCTTCAACAAAAAGTTAAGGGGCTACCAGTTTAGTCCTCGAGGACCGTTTTCTTACGGTCCTGGGTTTGATTCCATTTGGGCTGTTGCCGACTAGGCGTCTCGTGCCACTGCAACTGTCAAATTCGAAAAGTATCGAGCCTGAGTAAAATGCTGTCTTATCTAATTCGCCGAATTGCGATTGGTGCAATCACCCTGCTGTTGATCACATTCGTGATCTATGGACTGATACGCAATATCCCAGGGACTCCTCTCACCGTCAATATGGCCGAAAGTGATCCTTCGAAAGAGCTTTCCAAGGAACGGCAAGAACAACTTGAGGCAGCATACGGACTCGACAAGCCGTGGCAGAAAGCCTATTGGATTTGGCTTGGGAATGTTTTCACAGGTGATCTTGGAACGTCGTTTTCTCACAACAAACCGGTCTTGGAGTTGATCGCAGATCGACTCGGCCCAACACTTCTCCTTTCAATCCCATCTCTCTTTCTCGCTTATGTACTCTCAATTCCGATGGGGATTTATTGCAGTGCTCGATCAGACCACGTCGACGAACGCGTATTGAGTACAATTTTGTACATGCTTTATTCATTTCCAAGTTTTGTGGCTGCCTTGTTTTTGCAATTATGGCTTGCTGTTGAACTGGAGTGGTTCCCTCTTTTTCAAATGACGAGTGACAATTTCGACGAGTTGACGACGTTCGAGCAGGTGAAAGACCTAGCCTGGCACGCTGCGATGCCGATGACGTGCTATACCTACGCTAGCCTCGCCTATTTTTCGAGATTCGTCCGAGCGAATTTACAAGAAGTTCTCAGGCAGGACTACATTCGAACCGCCCGCGCAAAAGGGCTTGGACCGATCCGAGTCTTATGGCATCACGGTTTCCGAAATACGTTGATCCCGTTGGTGACACTCATTGGTTTGACACTTCCAAGTTTGCTCAGTGGTTCTGTGATCATCGAACAAATTTTCAGTTGGCCTGGCATGGGGATGCAATTTTTCCTCGCGATTCTTGAACGAGACTACCCAACAATCATGGGGCTGACGTTGATGTTTTCTTTCATCACTCTTCTCTCACAGTTGATTGCCGACGTTTTGTATGCGTTTGTTGACCCACGCGTTCGTCTGGAGTCAAAATAATGGTTGAAGATTCAGCGAACATGAAGACGGAAAGTGCTCTTGCCAAGTTGCCGAAATCGCCAGGATTCTGGAAAGAGACCTGGCACCGATTTCGAAAACGTAAGATGGCAATGCTGGCGCTTGTCTACGTCATCTTGATGGCGATTGTGGCGATCTTTTCACCAGCGATTGTTGGGACAAAACCAGTCATTGCCAGTTACAAAGGAGATATCTATTTCCCGTGCCTGGGTTATTACAGTCCTCGTTGGGAAGCGGTTTTCACGAAAGATAAATTCCGCAAAGTCTACCCCAAAAATTTGAAAGAAAAAGATCCAGACAGTTGGGCGATTTGGCCTTTGGTCTTCAATGATCCACACCGGCGGCTAGAAGAAAATGAGTGGCCTGGTCGCCCGAAAAATCCTCAAAATGGTCCGCCATCATCTGATAATTTCTTTGGAACAGACAAGGGAAGAGTAGATGTCTTTGCTCAGGTTGTCCATGGAACTCGCACGGCTCTGCTTGTTGGATTTGTTTCTATGGGGATTGCCTCATTGATTGGGATTTCAATGGGGGCAATGGCTGGGTTTTTCGGCGGCTGGGTCGACATCATCATTAGTCGAATTATCGAAGTTGTGATGTGTATTCCGACGCTGATTTTAATTCTCGCGCTGATCGCTGTGATTGAACAGCCAGAGATTTGGCATATGATGATAGTCATTGGAGTCACAGGTTGGACGGGTATCGCCCGTTTGACACGTGCAGAGTTTCTCAAGCTCAAACAGATGGAATATGTTGCCGCCGCACGGGTTCTCGGGGTTCCACAATTTCGAATTATCTACAAATATCTCCTCCCCAATGCATTGGCTCCTGTCCTCGTTCCGATCACATTCGGGATCGCTGCCGCGATTTTAATTGAATCTGGATTGAGCTATCTCGGATTTGGGGCGCCGCCACCTAACCCAAGTTGGGGGAAACTGTTACAACTCGGCAGGCAAAGCTATCAAAACTGGTGGCTGATTCTTTTTCCTGGTCTGTCGATTTTTGTGACCGTTCTTGCCTACAATCTTATTGGAGAAGGTCTGCAAGAGGCGACGGACCCTCGGCTTCGCGAAGGCGGTAGCCGGGAGTAGCGTTTTCTCTTGGTAGATACTGAGGTTGCGTTCGGATTGTTCCGATATTACTGATTGTATCGATTGAAAGTGAAACTTCGCGCCTGGACGCGTGTCGTGTTTTGTTTCAATTGACGTAATCGGTGATGATGTCGATGATCGAGAGAGAGGTTTTCTCAATGGGGATTGGGATGATTGATCGATCTTCGCCGGAGTCTCCGTACGAATATGTTTGCAACTCCTATTTTGTCAAGGAGTTGGGTTTGGCAGCTTCTGTTCGAAGCTCACACAGAAATGAAGTTCTGCAATGAGTTCTACTACAAACAAACGACGTGTTGTCGTCACTGGAGTTGGTGTCATTTCACCAATAGGAACCAATCAAGAAGCGTTCCTGAAGTCCCTGAAAGAGAACACACCAGGGATCGGCCCAATCGATTCCGATGACCGATATGTGGCATCTCACGGGATTGGTGGAGAGGTCAAAAATTTTGACGAAAAGACTTTGAAAAAAGCATATTTCAAAGCCAAGGAACAGAAAAAAAGCATCAAAGTGATGTGTCGTGAAATCCAGATGGGTGCTGCGGCAGCAATGTCGGCGATGGAAGATTCCGGTGTCGACCTGGATTCCATTGATCATGCGAGATTTGGTGTCAATTTTGGGGCCAATCTCATGTTCTACCCACCACCAACGCTCGCTGAAGCCTCAATCTCTTGCGTCTCCGAACCGGGAGGTCAGTTTGATTCCAGCCATTGGGGTGACGATGGACTCAAGGCGATGGAACCACTCTGGATGCTGAAGTATCTTCCGAATATGCCGGCATGTCATATCGGAATATTCACAGATGCGCGCGGTCCAAATAACTCTGTGACACTTGATGAGGCATCGACATCAGTCTCACTCACAGAAGCTCTCAACGTGATGGAGCGCGGTGCAGCAGATTTAATGATTGTCGGCGGAGCTGGAACGAAGCTGCACTCAATTCGAACGCTACATTCGCGGTTATGGGATGAGCTTGGTTACGACGAATCGAATCCGTCCGCCAGTTGCAAACCTTTTGATAAAAATCGCAATGGTCAAGTCGTCTCCGAAGGGACGGGTTGTCTGATTTTGGAAGAGGAGCAGCACGCGAAAGCGCGAGGAGCCAAAATTTATGCGACGCTCCACGGTGGTGGGTCGTCCTGTGTTGCCAGTACGGATGGAGTTGCCAACAACACACAATCGGTGACGAACGCTGTCTCGGCAGCATTGAAACGTGCTGGTCTTTCCGTTTCTGACTTGGGACATATCAACGCGCATGGTTTGGGAACAGTTCACGATGATGCCGCAGAAGCCAAAGCGTATCAGTCTCTGCTAGAAGGAACGGATGTGCCGGTGACGGCGCTGAAAGGTTACTTCGGCAACGCTGGAGCTGGGACAGGGTTTCTGGAAATTGTTGCGTCGATTCTTTCGCTCAAGGAAGGAAATATCCCACAGACGATGAGTTGTTCAAATCCCGATGAGTCGCTTGAAATCGATATCGTCACCGGGAAACCTCGAGCAACATCAAATAAATGTTTTGCGAACGTCAACTTTACGTCTATGGGCCAAGCTAGCGCGACGATTTTTGAAGTTGCCTAACATGTGAATGTTCCACGACACGCTTCGCCGCACACTTGAAGTGTGCGGCAATCCGCAGCGCAACCATGCCGGTGAATATTGAGTGCAGTTATTCAAGCACTCGAACTCAATGGACGTGGAGAGCAAACCGGTGGCGGAGAAGATTTCGGTGATCATCCCGCAGTTCGGGCGAAGCGTTCTCACCTTGCGCTGCGTCGAGACGCTGCTCGAGCATCATGCTGCAACATTGCAAGTGATTGTTGTCGACGATGGCAGTTCGAAGGAAGAGTTGCTGTCGCTCCAGCGGCGACAACTGGCGAACACCGAAATCGTTCGAGTTTCATCAAATCGCGGTGTCACGCATGCCTGGATTCGGGGAGCAGAACTTGCGACTGGAAAGCACCTGATCTTTCTCAATAACGATGTGACAACGAGTGGTCCGTGGTGTCAGCAATTGATTGCTCCGCTACTCGCAGGGCAGTGCGTGATCTCTGGTCCGAAGTTTCGTCACGAAAAACGTACTCCGCGCCACTTGCAGCGGCTCATTGCAAATGAAGCAATCTTGGAAGGGTGGTGTCTCGCGATCTCTCGAGTCAGCTTCAATGACTTCGGCGGCTTCGACGAACGCTTCCGTCTTTATTTCTCGGATACCGATTTCCAGTTGCGAATCGTCGAGTCACGGCAATCTAGTGATTCTTTACATCAAGTACGTGGTCTTCCGGTCAGTCACCACCCTCATCGCACGACTTCGCAACTAACAGATCGATCTATTCAATGGCGGCAAGATCGAGATGCATTTGAGAAGAAATGGTTTCAGACCAGGGAGAGTATTGCCCATGCGGATTCTGCAAGTTTGTAATGTCGGAAACATCTGCGGTGGAACGGCGGCGTGTGCATGGTCGATGACTCATGCCCTTGCAGGTCAGGATCATGTCGTCCTCTTTCTTTCTTCACCAACGAGGGAAACCTTAAACGCATTCCGCCACTGCGAAGTCCGTACTGAAAAGGCCATCGATGATTCCATCGTCGAGGCGATTGCCCCTGATCTGATCATTTTGCACAACACGCCACAAGATCGTGTGAGGATTTCGTCAAATGTCTTCACGATTCAATTTCAACATTCCGCAGGTGTTCGAGCAGTTGCGACGAAGCACGTGGCGTGTTCGAAATGGCTGGCGGATCAATTGCCCGGTTCACCTGAGGTATTGTACCAACCGGTTCCGATTCCACCGCAGCCGGATTTGAGTTCCCACAGAAATCTTGATGACGAATTGATAATCGGCCGCATCTGCACTCCAACGCTCAGGAAGTGGCCTCCGCAGCTGATCGACTTTTACAATGAACTTTCAAAACAAAACGAATCTGTGACCTGGGAATTTGTTGGGACACCGCCAGAGATGAAAGACTCCTTCCGAGCGGCTTGCCGTGGTCGAGTCGTTTTTCTCGATGCTGGAGTCGATGCACGGCAACACCTTTGGCGGTGGCATGCGATGTTGTATCACCACCCAACGCTGACGGAATCTTTCGGTCGAACAGTTGCCGAAGCGATGCGGGCTGGTTGCATCCCGATTGTCGATGCACGCGGCGGATTCCTGGAGCAAGTCAATCACGAAGGGACCGGCTATCTCTGCCGAGATGTAAATGACTTTTCGGAGAGTGTTCGTGCTATCAGAGATTGCAGTGTGCGTGCGCAGATATCAAAAAATGCTCTCACTCATGCGAGCGAACAATTCTCGCTGAGTAGATTTTACTCCCAGCTACGCACGATTCTCATGGAATGTCGGGCACCTCAGCTTTCTGAGAGCCTGTTTGAAAATTGAGCTTCGCCCCTCACCCTAACCCTCTCCCCCCAGGGAGAGGGGACAAAAGTTGCC
>JAJDEL010000056.1 GCA_029259835.1 Planctomicrobium sp.
AAAACTGTCGAACCCTCAGGGTCAAGCCGGAGCACGTAGGTGGGAGGGTGCGGAGCATGTTGGCGTGAAATTGCAGAGCGCATAGGAAGTGGGTGCTATAAACTAACCACCTAATCGCGGCGTTGTGGAATAGACAACCGGTTCTACGTGCACTGATTCTGCTTTTTGCTCTGGCTTGTGCGTCACTTGAGTGGGAATATCTCGGGTTTTAAATACTTCTTTAAATTGAGCCAGTGTTTCTTTTTCCGTTTTTTCAACTGTTAATCCCTGCCGAGACTTGCTTAGTGTATCAACTAAACCATCGAGCTCTTGATGCAAATTAGCGGCTTTAAATTTTAGTTTTATCACGTCTGGCTTAGCTTTATCCGTACGGGCAATATATTCATCTAATTGAAACTCTATGCCAACCAGTTCTTTTATTTTGAGATTAATATCCGCTTCGAGCTGATCAATTTGAGCAAGATTCAACGGTGCATCGCCTTGTGATTTACCACGAGCTCGATTAACTAACCGCTTAAAGACATCCATCACCCCTTGCGCCTTTTTCGCCGAAGGGCAAATGGCTTGATAATCCTTCACCCGTTTATCCATGCCTTTTAACATGCCTGAAGTTACTTTTAATTGCTTACCAACATCGTGATCAGCGGATTTCCTACTGTGTTCTTGATGCCTTGACTCTAACTCATCTAATAATTTTAAACTGTCGTCAACACTGCTTAACTTACGCGTTGCTAAGGTTTCAATATTGCCTAATTGAAATTCTTGCGCATCAGAGAGCACATCTTCTAACGTACTTTTCGCGTCACTTAAAGTATGACGAAATGTCTGCAAGCTATCTCTTCGGGTGGCTAATCGTGTACTTAATTTCAATAAGGCTGCACTGCTGTGATTGTTATCTTGTAAAAAACTATCTGTGGTATCAAATACACTGTTCATACGTTGCATTTCAGTTTGAATATGATCCACATCCTTGCTCTGCATATAAACATCACCGGAGAGCTTAAGCTCCATATCATACTGTTCACTTGGGGTTAACGGCGCTGGTGATTCACTTCGCATGGACACTGAAGTTTCTGATGAAAGTAAATCCGCATTGGCCGCATAATCATCCACGGTACGTCCCGCAGAATCCGTCATTGAAAGATCGGCATCAGCCGCTTTTAACAGCGTTAACATTTTATCGCTATCACTGCTGTTTGATATCACGGCTAAATGCGCCGGCGTTGCACCATCCAATTCAGGCTCAGATAAATGCGTGGCGGTGACTTGTTGATTCACATCCGCACCTTTTAACACTAAAGTCACAGCAGTTTGCGTATCACCCCGATCGGCCATAGTGTGTAGTGCAGAAAATCCAACACTATCACGTGCATTGGTAAATTCTGGATGATTGTTTAATAGCGTGAGTACTCTCGCATCGTCACCGTCAGCTAATGCCGCACAATATTTTTGATAGGCCATTAAGAGTGAAGCAATCTCAGTATGACCATTAGATAATGCCGCTTCATAAGGTGTTTGTCCGCTTTCATTTTCCATACTGGCAATGACGCCATCAGCAACTAAGCCTTGCACGGCCGGGTAATCATTCGCCGCCACCGCTGTAAATAGCGCTTGCGTTTCCGGGGCGACATCTGTTTTTCTCGCTTGTGAATACACTACCGTTTCTTCACTTGGCACACTGCCATAAACCACGTCATCTTGCGGTTCATGAAAATGCTCTACCAGATGATCTAAACCGCGCCGAGTAGCCAGCATTTCTGCCGTATTACCAAAACGGTCAACAATGCTAGCATCGGCGCCGCGCTCTAGTAACTCGTCAATCATATAAGGGTTATTACTTAATACCGCTTTATGCAGTGCCGTGGTTCCATCACTTTTCGATTGTGCGTTGATATCAGCACCGTGTTCTAGCAAGCAATCTAATTTATCATCACCCTCAGGTCCGGTAATGTTCTTCGAAAACAATTGCAGCAAATTATGATCGTTTACAATGCAAGGTTCATTCGGATTTAAGCCTTGTTGTAAACAACGTTCCATTCCTTCAACATCACCACCATAAGCATAGGCAACCAAGTCATGATAAGGCGTATTGACATAGTCTGAGTTCATCAATTGTAGAACGCGAGATAAATCTTTTGAACGTTCTGGGTTAATCGTTTCAACTGGCTTTTGTACTGTTTTTAGTGAATCACTCAATTGTGGTAGTTCGGCATGACTCGTCTCAAACGCTTGTGGGGTTATTTCTTGATAAAAGGCTTTGGCTGCGGTTGATAATTCATCTTCTGATTGCCCCTGTGCAATTTGTTGCTGCAATGACGCTAATGCCGCTGATTGTACAATCTCTTGTGGCAACGGCATCGTCATTAAATATTTAACACCCTGCCAATCCTTTTGATCAATCAGCTCACGCAGTTCGGTTCGCATATACCCGACATTTTTTAGTTCAGCTTGTTTGGCTAAGTCAGAATTCGCTGTGCTCGCACGCTCCACATCAAAATCAACGAGGTTATCCATCACCTGTTTATAAGCCGGTAATTGTTTAAACTCATCACTGACATCCAAGGCTAGCAGTCGTCGTGTCGACAGCACAAAGGCTTGTTTATCTTCAGCGGTTTGTGGTGGATGGGATTGTAATTGACGATTTTGATGTTGTAGAGATAATACAAAGTAATTTTCATTACCTTGCACTAGACGCCTCGAGGCATTTGCCGATTCTTTTTCAGTGAGTGCTAAGATTTCTTCACTGCTTGCGGTGCCATTTTTTGGTAAGTCACCCATTTGCGTTAAATACTGTGCGTAGGCTAGAACAAGCAACTGTGTTTGTTCAGCGCGGACGGTGTCATTTGATGCTTGTGCACTTGCATATAATGAGTTAGTAAAATTTCGTAAGGCGTCTTTATTGGTCATGCTCATGCGCATAATCGCATCTTTTGTTATGTCGCCATCACTATTGTCCACACTGATGAACTTATATAAATTGGTTTCACCAAGCTGCGACGTACACAACATGATCGCACTGACTTTTAAGGCATAGATGTCGACTAACTTTGAGGCATGACCTTTATAATGAGTATCCGTGTGAACGTCATAAGCTTCAGGAGGACATTGACGCAGTGGCAAGATTCTTGGAAGCGCGGTTTCGGTCAAACCGCCCTCACCCAATTTTCTTGATTTACCATAATCAATGGCAACAGAGTCTACGGCAATAATTTGCGAGGCGTCATTCGCATCAACCTGAGTACGCAACATAAAATTACGTGGTGCAATATCAGCATGAATCGCGCCCGCTTCATGAATCGCATGCGTTGACTTATGCATACTGCTAATGGTTTGTGCTAATAATTTTGGTGAGTCAACGAAAGTTGAATCCTCTCCTAGCGTGGGTTTGTCATCACCAGTAACCCCACTAAAGGCAGTAAAAAACTGATTCGCTTCCGTGCCTTTGGGCGAATTATCTTCTCGCTCAAAAGCTTCATAGCGTAGAACAACCGCGGTTTCATCATCAACCGATGCTTTCAGACCAATGTTATA
>JAJDEL010000551.1 GCA_029259835.1 Planctomicrobium sp.
AGACACGGTCGCGTCGCTCGCACTGGTTGAAATCACTACCGATTGCGGCAAGTGTCGCGTTGACTGTCGTCCTTTCTGTCGTTTTCAGCAGCAACTCGCAAGCGTATGGCTGGGCGGCGCTCATCGAAGCGATGGGGAAGCAAGGCGTTGTTCAAATCGACACTGACAATGAAATACGCTGGCTGTCACTCTCAGACGGCGTTGTGGGTTCCCGCACGTCGACTTCTTCACAACTGTTGGATATTCGACAGCGTGTGATACTGGATCGTGACACCGGTACAACAGTAATTCATCGTCGGACATTTTCTGGGAACACTGGATCCGTCCCATCACAAAACCGGTTAGTTCTTGGTTTTCTATTGAACAATATTTTTGACGAAGAGAACTCACAACGACTCGCAGGCGTTCGAGTTGTCAACGAAAGTTGGGAGGAAATCACATCAGATGGAAACGACCAAATCGCGTTGCAAGTCACTTTTGAGACGGATTCACTAGAACAAATTGAGCTAGAAATCACACTTGATCCAGAGACGCAGCTTCCATTCTCTTGTGAGTTAATCGACGGTGACGGTGGCGCGAAATCGCTGGTATTGTCGTATCCTTCGACAACCGTTTCTGAATTGAAAACACAAAATTTCCCGGCTGGCCTCTCGATTGTTGAAGTCAACGAGAACGGAGAACCGTTAATTCAAGTTGTAACCAATGAGCCACCCACGCCGGAAGTCAAAGTCGCAATAAATGACCATACAGCGAACGATACGATAACGCCTTCGCAGCCTCCAATGTTTGGAGCAGCGTCGGACTGGAAAGCCGTATTGCCAGTCACGCTGCCTGGTGACGAAATTGTCAAGCAAACTAACGTTCTGCTGGAAAAATTGTGGGAGAAGAACAAAATCTCACCAACGGGGCCAGCAAGTGACGAAGAGCTGTTGCGGCGAGTCTATCTCGACTTAGTCGGTCGCACTCCAAGTGTGAACGAAGTTCGATCTTATTCCGGGGAGAAGTCAGCGAATCGATACGAAACACTCGTTGACCGGTTACTGAAAAGCCCTGACCACGCATCACACCTTGCAACCGTCTGGAGGACGTTCCTGATTCCAGAAGGTGTTGACCTGACAGCGTTTGGTGGCGTTCAGGCGTTTGATCAGTGGTTGGCAGAACGGTTCGCAAGTGACGATTCTTATGATGAAGTGACCCGCAGCTTGTTGCTCGCCGAAGGCCGCCTGTCACGATCTGGTCCACTGCTGTTTTACTCGGCGGTGAAACTTGACCCAGAGCAATTAGCATCGCGGACTGCTCGTGTCTTTTTGGGAATGCGGTTGGAATGTGCCCAGTGTCATGACCATCCATTCGAACCGTGGTCGCAGGAGGACTTTTGGAGCTTCGCGGCGTTCTTCGCCCAAATATCCCGACCACAGGGAACTCTGGAAAATGTCTCGACCCTGATGCGAGTTCGTGATGTTGATCACGGCGAAGTCATGCTCCCGGATACTGAAACCGTCGTCATGCCAAAACTACTCGATGGTTCTGGTATTCCTGATGATGTGCAAACAACAGCGCGTCGACAGCAGATGGCTCACTGGTTGACCAGCGTCGAGAATCCTTACTTCGCTCGTGCGACAGCCAACCGCGTTTGGGGGCAACTCTTCGGCAAAGGGATTGTTGACCCGATTGACGATTTCGGAGTTCAGCATGAACCGAAATCACCGGATCTGCTTGACCTGCTTGCTGGACACTTCATCAACACTGACTTCAGCCTACGGGAATTGTTCCGCACAGTGGTTCTCTCCCGAGCGTACCGGCTGTCAAGTGGTGCAGAAACGAACGACGAAGACCGACTCGACTGGTTCGCGCAGATGAACACGAAAGCGCTCACTGCCGAACAAGTTTACGACTGTATCACTGTCGCAACTTTGTTGAATACGGATTCACCAAACAGTCCAAACTCATTCAACGTCACTCGCGTTGGCAACGCGTCTCGTGATGCCTTCATCCAACAATTCCGTACGCCATCTGGACGTATGACCGAATATCAGGGTGGCATCCCACAAGCTTTGACGTTGATGAACGGGGGACTCATTCAGGGAGCAACCGGGTTGTCTAGTAGCGGTTTACTGAAATCTCTGGAAGCTCCGTTCTTCACGAACAAACAGCGTATTGAAATTTTGTATTTCGCAACACTATCGCGTCAGCCACAGGTTTCTGAGTGGAAGCTTCTGGATGGATACATCAATGACGATGCCAGTGGTGCCGAACTTCAAGAAGGCTTGGCAGACATCCTGTGGGCGTTGCTCAACAGTGCTGAATTTACTTTGAATCACTAGAAGCACTCACGTAGGACAATGTTAAGTTGCCCTGACAATCTTGCCAACCGCGAGGAACACGATGATCACGAAACTCTCTCGACGTCGCCTGATGGGGACATTGGCTGCCGGTATTGGTGGTGCCAGTGTCAGTGGCTGGTTTCCAACTCTGGCTGCTGAACTTCAAAAAGATCCTAACCGGAAGCGACACTGCATCTTACTCTGGATGAGTGGCGGACCGACGCAAACCGACACCTGGGATATGAAGCCGAACCATGAAAATGGAGGCGAGTTTAAGGAAATTCAAACCGCTTCACCCGGCCTCCGTTTCAGCGAACACCTGCCGAAGCTTGCGGCAATGTCAGACAATCTTGCCGTTCTGCGAGGTCTGAATACGAACGAAGGCGACCACGGTCGCGGGACGTATCTCATGCGGACCGGTCACGTACCGATGGGACCGGTTCAGTATCCAAGTATCGGCGCGTCACTGGCGAGTCAACTCGGAGGTGGTGGCCTCGCATTGCCTGGCAATGTCAGTATCGGACCGTACCGGGCATTCAACGCCGACGCATTTGGCCCTGGTTTTCTTGGGCCTCGGTTCGGTCCACTCATCGTCGGTGCTTCTGATATGCCAGGTGGAACACCAGTTGGCGGTCAGGGATTTCCGGAACTGAAAGTCCAGTCGCTCGAGCGAGCTGGAGGAATTACGGAGGCCCGCATGGACAAACGATTGGAAATCTGGAAGAGCTTGCAATCGGATTTTCTTGCTTCACGCGCTAGTGCCGCTAAGACTCATAATACGGTTTACGAAGGCGCAATTCAGTTGATGAACAGTGAAGACGCCGAAGCGTTCGACCTGTCGAAAGAACCCGAAAAACTACGCGAAGAATACGGCAGCACGGTGTTTGGTCAAGGCTGTCTGATGGCTCGACGTCTGGTCGAGCGCGGAGTGGCGTTTGTTGAAGTCTCACTCGGCACCAGCAGCGGTGGCCCTGGTTGGGATACTCACTCCGACAATTTCAATGCCGTCGAACAACTGTCTGGTCAACTCGACGCTGGCTGGTCAACATTGATGAAAGACCTCAAAGACCGCGGACTGTTGGAATCAACGACGATCATCTGGATGGGTGAATTCGGTCGCACGCCGAGTATCAACAACAGCACCGGTCGCGATCACTTTCCAGGTGCTTGGTCCGCTGTCTTGGCTGGTGGTGGTATCGCCGGAGGTCAGGCATACGGGAAAACCAGTGAAGATGGCATGGAAGTCGTTGACGGAGAAATCGGTGTGGAAGATTTGCTTTCCACACTTTGTTCGGGACTTGGCGTCGAGGCTGGAGCAGCAAACATTCACCCAAATGGTCGACCGGTCCCCATCGCTGAAGGGACACCTATTGAAGCGGTGTTGGCATGATATCGAGATTCTTCACCATGAACTCTCAACGTAGACGTAGCACAAGTTTCCAGCTTGTCTTCGTTTCCACGTTCATTCTCGTTCTCCTTTCAACAGTGACCGCCGAACAACTGTCGGTCGCGGTTAAGGTGTTGCCATCGAAGTCCAAAGACGATCCAGCAGAGATGCAGACGCCAACTCAGGTCGCGGCACCGCCTCTGCAACCGACCTTGCCAGGCGGCAAGCTTCCGCAGTATCAACTCGGTCATCACCAACGCGTGATTCCAACCGAAACCGAGTTGAAAGATCCCCACTTGAGGTTGCTACTCGCACTCCCAACGGAACTTGTGCTCATCGAAGCCAAGATCACGATCGACGGACAACCGTTTCGTATGGCTCGCGAAAATCGCATTCAGAAAATTATCGAAGAAGCATCTCGTCCAGCACCACCGGTCGTGAAAGCCACGACCAAATCCGGACTCGTTGAGAGTGACAGTTCAGTCAACGAAGAGAAGCCATCAGTCGATGCCGAAAACACCCCCGCCGACAATGAAGATGTAGAAACAGTAGACGAGGAAAAATCTGAAGAAACCCCGGAAGAATCAGAAAAGGAGCCTGTTGCGGAACCAACGATACCTCCTTACGCAATGGCGACGTCTGTTGCGGAACGCATTCGCCGCTACATGGAAGTGACAGGCGAAGCTGCATCGCCAGATGAAGTTCGCTGGCTGATGACGAATTGGGTCGACGGGCCGGTTCTGTTGATGCTCAACGACAATTTTCAACGTTTCCGAGCGAACCAGCGTCCCGTATACCATGTTCTTGATCGCGACCGGGATGGCACAATCTCTGCTGAGGAATTGAAACTCGCCGTCGCTACCTTCAACGAATGCGATTTGAACCGCGACGATATTGTCGACTACACAGAAATCGCGAACGTTGCTGACGATCCACGTTTAAAGAAATCGCAACACGCCGGTCCAGGGAAAATTATTTTTCAAATCCCGGATGAGAAAGCAGCCGCAGAAACCTACCAGCGAATTGCGGCGCGATACGCATCAGAAAAAGAAAAATTGGCGGCGCTGCGATTTGATCTGAATTCCAATGGCCGTTTCGAAACCGATGAACTCATCTCATTACAAGAATCGAAATCGGACCTGAGCTTCACAATCGCTTTTGATTCCACAGCGCCGACGAACTCACGCATGACAGTCACTGCTGGAAATAAAACGTTTGCCGAACAAATCACAAATGGAACTGCCACCGGGGCAACGGTTCAACTGCCGCTGGGAGGAACATCGGTCACTTTCTCTGCGGTTCAATCAGGTGCAAGCGACCAAATTTCCATCGGAGCCGTCAACGATGGTTACCCGATCCTCCCGGTCATTGACCCCAACGAAGATGGGCGATTCACAATTCGAGAACTGCGAGAATTGGTGGAGCGTTTACTGAAATTCGACACGAATCAGGACGGCAATCTTACTTCGAAAGAAGCTCAGTCAACGATTCGCATCTGCTTCGGTTTGGGCCCGCTTGTTCATGGGGAACTGGCAGGTCTGCGACGTATTAATGCAAAACCGATCGCTCCAACTGAGCCTGGCCCAGAGTGGTTCGTCCGCATGGATCGCAACAAAGACAACGACTTAACAAGAAGTGAATTTCCCGGCACAGATGATCAATTCAAGGAACTCGACGCAGATGAAGACACTCTCATTAGTGCAGCAGAAGCAAAGAAAACAGCGCCGTGACATTCATCGAGGAATTCATGACCTTAATGATGGATATTTCAAACATACTCTGATCCAGGCAGCATAACAGGCTGTCTTCCAATACAAATTTCAAAGAGACACTCTCACCGATACGGAATAGATCATCATGAATCGGATCAATACAACCGGACAATCAACGAGCAAAGCCAGCGACAACGGAAGAGCCTCACGGTCAGAAAACGCACCTGCCGATGTCGCCGCTGCTGTCGATGAATTGTATGAACAGTTCACGGAACTTCGGAAACAACTCGGTGGTGTCATCGTCGGTCAAAACGAAGTCATTGAACAGTTGCTGATCGCCCTGCTCTGCCGAGGCCATTGCATTCTGCAAGGGATGCCAGGACTTGCAAAAACAATGCTCGTGTCAACACTGGCCTCACTCATCGATTTATCGTTTCGCCGAGTTCAGTTCACCCCGGACTTGATGCCAGGCGACATCACCGGTACGGAAGTATTAGAAGAAGATCACACGACCGGCAAACGTATCTTCCGCTTCGTTGAAGGTCCGCTGTTTGGTAATGTGATCCTGGCAGACGAAATCAACCGGACACCGCCGAAAACGCAAAGTGCACTGCTGGAAGCGATGCAAGAACAACAGCTCACGGTTTGTGGTCAGACATATCAACTTCCGGATCCGTTCTTCGTTCTCGCAACACAGAACCCGGTTGAAACGGAGGGAACGTACCCACTACCCGAGGCTCAACTCGACCGCTTCCTGCTGAAGATTCATGTGAAGTACCCTAACCGTGCAGAAGAATTGGAAATCGCCCGCCGCCAGACAACGGACTACAATTTTGAAACGAAGACCGTTCTCGACATTGATCACATGCACAACATGCAATCTCTTGTCCGTAATGTTGTTGTCTCAGATCACGTCTACGCCGCGGCACTTGACCTTGTGAGAGGCACCCGACCAGAGGAAGGCGAAATGCCAACCGAACTTCAGCAAATGGTGCAGTGGGGAGCCGGACCTCGTGCCAGCATTGCGATGGTGATGGCCGCCAAGGCACGGGCCATTCTTCACAAGCGGGTGCACGCCACAACTGATGACATTTGTCACGTCGCGCTGCCGATTATGAGGCACCGCATCATCCCCACGTTTAACGCGGAGGCGGCCGGCATCGATACCGATTTGATCATCAAGCGTGTCGTCAAGGACCTGCGTGTCGCCGCGTCGTAGCGTACCGGCCGTGTCAGCGATTCGTACTGAAGCGATTTTCCCCCTTCATCAAGTTCAGCCCCGACATGATCCCTCACCCCGAGGATGCCCCGGACCTGCTCGACGCTGAGGCGCTGCTGAAGATCGGCGGCCTCGAACTCGTCGCCCGCTCTGTCGTTGATGGCGCCATGTCCGGTCTGCATCGCTCGACGCACAAAGGGGGCTGCAGCGAATTTGCCGAGCATCGCCCGTACTCGCAGGGGGACGATTTGCGGTTGGTCGACTGGCGAATCCTTGCCCGCCGGGACCGCTACTACATCAAGCAGT
>JAJDEL010000552.1 GCA_029259835.1 Planctomicrobium sp.
ATAGAGAGCCTTCCTTTGGATGAGATCGACGATTCCGGAAAAGCCATGCTCGGCTCCGATTGGTAAGTACAGCGGGACCGGGTTGCCGTGGAGTCGTTTACGGATTTGTTCGAGAACGTTTTCAAAATTTGCACCAATGCGGTCCATTTTATTAATGAAACACATGCGCGGGATGTTGTACTCGTCGGCTTGTCGCCAAACGGTTTCGCTCTGTGCTTCCACTCCTTCAACAGCACTAAAGACTACAAGTGCTCCGTCGAGAACACGTAAACTTCGCTGCACTTCAGCTGTGAAGTCGACATGCCCTGGTGTGTCAATCAAGTTGATCGTGCAGTCTTTCCACTGGCACGTGACCGCTGCGGAGTAAATCGTAATCCCGCGTTTGGATTCTTCTTCGTCGAAGTCCGTTTCGGTGTTCCCTTCGTCGACGTTTCCCATCCGGTGGATCGCACCCGTGTAGTAGAGAATTCGCTCGGTGGTCGTCGTTTTTCCTGCGTCAATGTGCGCCACGATCCCGAGATTGCGCAGCTTTTCAATGGGTCCAGGCATGATCTGTCAGCAAGTTGAAAGTGAAACGTCAGATTGTCGCTTAGCCACGCATTTCAAATGTGCGGCGAATCGCAGATATTCAAGTAACTCAATTCAAAAAAAAAGCCTGCGCATCCGTTGCGGATGGCAGGCGTGTGAAAATCAATGTTCTTACCAGGCGAAGTGAGCGAATGCTTTGTTGGCATCAGCCATGCGGTGAACGTTTTCTCGTTTGGTGATCGAAATGCCTTCTTTTTTGTAAGCGGCGACAATTTCATCAGCTAGAGACAATGCAGTCGGACGGCCTTTCCGACCGCGGACGGCTTCGAGTACCCAGCGAATTGAAAGCGTTTGCTGACGCTTTGCACTCACAGGAGTTGGAACCTGATAGGTGGCTCCCCCAACTCTCTTGGATTTCACTTCGAGTTGAGGCTTGACGTTCTCGATCGCCTGATTGAAAACTTCGAGCGGCTCATCTTCGGTAACTCGCTTGGCGACTTCTTCCATTGCATCGTAGAAGATGCGTAACGCGACGCTCTTTTTCCCGTCGTGCATCAAACAGTTCACGAATTTGGAGACCAGCTTCGAATTGAATTTCGGGTCGCCGGTCAGTTGACTTTTACTTGCTGTAAAACGCTTTGCCATGGAACTCTCAGTTTACTCTGTTGTCTATCACCAACAATCACTACAAAAAAACGACAAACTATTTAGGACGTTTCGCACCATACCGGCTACGTGCCTGTCGTCTGTCACTCACGCCTAATGTGTCGAGTACACCACGGATGACCTTGTATCGAACACCCGGCAGGTCGCGAACTCGACCACCGCGAATCAGCACAATTGAGTGCTCCTGCAAATTGTGGCCTTCACCAGGAATGTATGCGGTCAGTTCTTTTCCGTTCGATAAACGAACACGAGCAATCTTCCGCAAAGCCGAGTTCGGCTTTTTAGGCGTCATTGTTCTCACATGAAGACAAACACCTCGCCGTTGTGGAGACCCTTCAAGAAGAGGAGTCTTCGACTTGGCGACTTGTCTTTTCCGTGGTTTTCGAACCAACTGGTTAATTGTGGGCATGAATCACTTCACTATTCAAAAAACGCTGTCTTAAAAATCACAATACTGACGATGCCACTCAGTCAGTCAAGCGGCAATATAAATCAATCCACTTGAGTTAAGTGGCAACATTTCTCAATTTCAACGCCCGGCTGGCGTCAATTCACCTCGACAAGATGTCAAGAGAACCTGCGCAGAAAACCTCTGCAACATAAGGAATCGCGGACTGTAACTATCCCGATTCCACTGGTCAAGTCGATACGATTCCCGTCTTTTTGCATTTTGGGAACTTTGCCACACACTTAGAAATGTGTGGCAAAGCAAATCACAACTCAAATTCTGAAACAGGCTACTTAACTGTAATTTTGTGCAGATGATTGTCACTGCGAATGTAAACTCCATCCGCACTCACGGAGGGGGTAGACAGGATCGTTTCGTCCAATTCAAGCTTGGAAATGATGTTGCCTTCGTCATTTGGATCAACGACGACTGATGTTCCAGCCTCGTTGACCGCGACAAGTTTCCCGCCTGCCATCACTGGACTCGCACTGAACTTGCCACCAAGACGCTTCTGCCAAAGACGTTCGCCATCTTTCAAAGCGGCGGCAACCATCACTCCGCTGCTGTTGATGACGAACAAGTTTTCACCAACGGCAATCGGACTGGCGACTCCAGGGCGAATGTTGCTCGCTTGCCAGACAATTTCCGGAACGCTTGTATTACTCTTGCCTGGACGAATCGCTGTGACTCCATTGGATGGAACGTAGGCAACTTCGTCAACGAGAACGAGCGTCGGCTGTGTGGCGGCACCATCGGCGTAATTCCAGAGTTCCTCACCAGTGACTGCATCGACCGCGGAGACTCCGGCGGACGATTGGAACAGTACCTGTTTGCCATCAGGAGTGACGGCGGGTGAAGTCCAGTTCGCTCGCTCTGGCCGATCAATTTTCCAGTTAGTTTCTCCGGTATACGTATTGATTCCGGCAGCAAATGAAGCGTCGTCCGATTCGATCATCACAACGACATTGCCTGCGACGGCAAGTGCCGAGGAGGCCATTCCCAGGCTGTTACTTGCGTTCGGAAAGTCAAACGTCAGCCCCCGAAACCAGAGCATGTTGCCATCGAGATCGAGGCACGCTAAGTCGTTACTCGAATAGAACGCAAAAATTCGCTCACCGTCACTCGCTGGGCTGGGCGCCGCAACGCATGTTTTTGGGTGGCACACAGTCCTTCCAGTTGCCCAGAAAGATCGATCCCAGATCTTTGAGCCGTCTTTAGTGCTAAAGCACAGAACATGCAGTCTCTGCTGCAACGCTCCGGAACTACAGGTGACGAAAACCCGATCACCAACAATGATCGGACTGGAAAGCCCTCTCCCTGGCAAATCAGTTTGCCAGGCAATTTCCTGCTCGCCGTCCCAGTTTTTTGCTGTCGCGTCTGGAAGACCACTACTGGTCGTTCCACGGAACTGTCGCCAGTCCGCAGAGAGGGGAGAAGTGCAGGCAACGATGCCGATAAGGCAGAGGAGTTTGCGAATATGCATAATCAGTTTCCGTTTTGAAGTGTTCTGTTTTCTGATCGAAAGAGTTCGCAGCACACTTCAAGTGTGCGGCAAAACATTTTTCCTTCTCCCTTGCCCCTCAATCCCTCGGCCCTTGCCCCTTGTCTGCCACCGCTCTGCCGGAGTCGTCGACGATGCGGAACTGAAATGCCCAGCGTTGTGCCCAGTCTTGTTCCTGTTCGTTCTGGCAGACTTTCATTAGAAAGGTGTTCTTCCCCTTCTTGATCTCGCCGCGCACAATGTATTGGTCGAATTGCATTCCACGATGGTATTCTTCGCGAGCAAAAACGAGTTTGCCGTTGACCCATAACTTCCAAGCATTCGCCGTCGCAAGGCGGAACTCAACTTCTTGATCCCCCGAGCTTGTGAATTCCGTGTATGCGTAATCGATAGCCCCTTTATGTGGTGCTGTCAGTTCAGCAAGGTCGAAGGATCCATCTTTTCGTTTCGAAGCAAGATTCTCCCACTTCACAGTTTCAGTTTTTCCCTGATATTCAGCATCGAAGTTAAGTTCTTTTTCCGGTGGGTAGGCGACATCGAACGCTTTCATGCCTGTATTATCAAACGGGCCAATCACGCGCCATTCGGTCAACAATCCGAAGTGCTGCACGAGATTGACCGGTTGGTCTAACTTCTCGAGTGCTTTGGCTATTTCATCAACCTGATCCTTATCAACCGCACCTGTAAGGGCTTTCTTCCAGAGGACCAGTTTTGCTTCGTCACTGGATCCTTCTTTTGCTTGATCGATGATTCTGGCGACTGCTTCACGTCTTAAGGGACCACTTGGGTCGTCAAGCATCTGCGGAATCAGTCGCTCGGTTGCGGTTTCATCGCATTTGACCAACCAGTCAAATGCAACTCTACGAGAGCGTCCATGGTGAGTTCGGTCGAGAGCAAACGCTTCCAGGTCTTTCGCCGAAACTGAACCATCTTTGATTGCACTGTCCACAACTGATTCGAAGGCCACCTGTAACCAGTTGAAAGCAAGCGGATTTGCATCGTCCATCGCATTGAGAATCGGAATCGCAGCTTCTATACCGACCGATTGCAGCTGTTTGATCGCGACTGCTGCGACATCGTGACCAGCTCCGCGTTTTCCGACGGACTGTATCTTTCCGATCAGTTCGCCGGTGTCGGCTGCCTGAACTGAAGTTGAAAGCATCACTCCCAACAATAAAGCGAATCTCAATCGACTCATCGTATGCATTCCTCAACTGACAGAAATAATATCTTCCATAGACAGGCTCGTACACTGAAAGTGTACGGCAAAACGTTTTCTCTTCAAACCGACGAGCCGATTCGCGTCTCATTCAGTCGAAGAAACTCTTCGCGCCAGTAATAATGTTTCAGTAACGAATCCGTGTTACGTCCCAGTTGTACGTATGCCGCATACAACGCTTCAATTGTCGCCAGCCCTGCTCCGGGGTCTTCGAATAGTTTCGACACACGCGGATATGCCGTTTCCCATGGTCCCAGACTTCTCACTGGGACTTCCGCATACTCCTGCTCCATTTTCTCCGTCAGTTTCCATGTTCCATCAAGAATCAAAAGTCCTTTGGAGGCATCTTCCGGAGCTAACTCTGGTCCACCAATTCCAAGCCGGACATAGCCATCGAGCGGTTCTGGTCCACATTTCGGAAATTTCCAAAAGGCAAACCCATCACGTCCTCGAAGTGGCTCGACCGAACATTTCTTTCGCTTCTCCTTCGGGTGAACAATAATCACCGTCGGCGGAAACTCTCCCTCGTTCGTCACCGCTTAGCCTTCACTCTGGATGTCTGCAATCAATTGTTTCTGTTTCGCGATCTCAGACTCAAGACGCGGAGCCTCGGCAGGATCGTCCGGTTGCGCCTTTGCTGCGACCAGCAATTGCTGGAAATTCTTGATCTTCTTCTTGGCGACGTCGATCTGCTTTTTCTGTTTCTTATTCAGACCCATTGCAGTTCCATGCTGGAGTAGAGAAAGTGTCAGCATGACATCATAACCTTTCCTCCCTGATTGACGCGAGTCACCAGAACGCGGTCAGGATGTCGCAGTCAATGAAGAAGCGTTATTGGAGCCGCTTGGTCAAGGGGCGAGGGATTGAGGGGCAAGGGTAAGTGAATCAGTTCTCCTTTTTCTTATTCGCGTGTATTCGCGGTTGTTCTGGAAATACTGCACTCCAATCTCGATGAAACTGAAATGACAAGCTTTCTTACACGCGGTATAGTCCGACAATCATGACCTCAGCGACCGAAGAATTTCTGCAACACTTTGACTCTTCTTTCAATAATGAAGAACTGCTCTCCGCCGTACTCAGCGCACCTGCGAAGCACGCTCAGAGTTCAGACGCACCGCGCAAAGAAACAGTTCGACCAATCGAAC
>JAJDEL010000553.1 GCA_029259835.1 Planctomicrobium sp.
CCGGTGCCCAACTGAGCGGCGGATCAGGCGTTCCTTTCGGTTTGTAATCGTCCATGTCAGGCAGCGTGACTGGGAGTTCCTCCTCAGCGACAGGGCGAATATGGCCGGTCGCGTTGCCATCGGCGTCGAGTTCATGCCAGATCGGGAACGGCTCGCCCCAGTAACGTTGTCGCGAGAAGAGCCAGTCACGAAGCCGGTAGTTTGTGGCGGATTTGCCGAGTCCAGCAGAGTTCAATTCTTCAGCGATTTGCCGTTTGAACTGAGCCGTTGGAGTTCCGTTGTACTGACCGGAATTGATGGCGGTTCCTTCACCGGTGAAGCCGATGTTTTCGACATCATCATTTTCAGAGTCGACAACTTCAATCACCGGGATGTCGAACGTCTGCGCAAATTCGAGATCACGTTCATCATGTGCTGGCACCGCCATGATCGCACCGGTGCCGTAGCTGATGAGGACGTAATCGGCGATCCAGATTGGAATCTGCTCTTCATTGACCGGGTTGATCGCATATGAGCCGGTGAAGACACCGGACTTTCCTTTTGCGAGATCGGTCCGGTCAAGATCGCTTTTGAGTGATGCTTTGCGGCGGTATTCTGCGACGGCTTCACGTTGATCGTCGGTCGTGATCGAATCGACGATTTCGTGTTCTGGGGCGACGACCATGTATGTCGCTCCGAAGAGTGTGTCCGGTCGCGTTGTGTAGACTCGGAGCACGTTTGGTTCTGGCGAAGCGATGAATCCGCTTTCGGCGCGCTTCGCTTTCCACTCCGCATACTTAGCCCCCGGTGATCCACCGGGGGAATCCTCGCTGTTGTCGGAGTTGCCCCCGG
The DNA here is from genome assembly GCA_029259835.1 of Planctomicrobium sp. Classification (GTDB taxonomy): domain Bacteria; phylum Planctomycetota; class Planctomycetia; order Planctomycetales; family Planctomycetaceae; genus Thalassoglobus. The sequence continues at coordinate 832 of JAJDEL010000553.1, forward strand.
GTGACTCACCCGGGGCTAAATTTGTAGCAACGAAGAAATCGACTTCCGCACCCGTGCTTTTTCCAATCCAGTTGCGTTGCAGAATTTTGACCGACTCCGGCCAGTCGACCGGTTCGAGTTCATCAATAAGTCGCTCAGCGTAAGACGTAATACGAAGCATCCATTGCCGCAGCGCGCGACGCTCCACAGGGAATCCCCCACGGTCGCTGAGACCTTCGGCCGTCACTTCTTCATTTGAAAGAACTGTTCCGAGTTCCTGACACCAGTTGACCGGGGCTTCACTTTGATACGCAAGTCTGTTCGCGTCTTGATATCGGCGCGTGGCGATCACAATGTCCCCCGGTGGATCATCGGGGGCTAAATGAGTTACGACGACATCTTCGGGGATTGGAAGCTCAGAAATCGGGCGACCTTTGCCGGTCCGTTTCTCTCCGGTTTGATCGGTCCATTCGTGGTCCGGATCGTACCAAGTGTCGTACAGTTGAAGGAAAATCCACTGCGTCCAGCGGTAGTAGTCTTCGTCGGTCGTTGAAATCTCGCGGCTCCAGTCATAACTGAAACCGAGCATCTTGAGCTGTCGCCGGAAGTTATCGATGTTCTTGTAAGTCGTCACACGCGGATGCGTGCCGGTGTTGATCGCGTGCTGCTCTGCTGGCAATCCGAAAGCATCCCACCCCATCGGATGCAGCACATGCTTGCCTAACATGCGGTTGTAGCGAGTGACTATATCGGTTGCGGTGTACCCTTCCGGATGCCCCACGTGCAGCCCGGAACCGGACGGATACGGGAACATATCGAGAATGTACATCTTCCCTTTGGAATCGGCAGACGGCTCGTTTGACGTCTTGAACGTCTGATTTGCGTCCCAGAATTGCTGCCACTTAGGTTCAATTTGCTTCGGTTCGTAACGGGGCATTTGGGAGGGTCTAGGGTCTAGGGATTGAGGGGCAAGTGAAAAGAGTTTGACGTTTGCGATAGCACTTCAAGTGCATTGTCACGACCGGGTGAACTCTCTGCTGTTGCGAAAAACGGTACAATGCAGTGCAGTTTAGAGAGTCCAGCACGATTGGTCATTAGAGATTGACACGAAGAATCTTGGTGAAGTTCGTGAAACGTCCCCAGCAGAAGGATACCCTGAAATCGTAGAGGGGTTGTTGTTCGTGGTTTGGTTGCAAATCAAATGAGGTGAATCATCCAGAAGCGAGTTTCTATTCTCTGTCTGTCAATTTCGGTGTTTGCATCAGTTCTCTTTGCGAGCCTGTTGGCAGTGTCAGTATCAGAGCATACGCCGTTCCAACCTGGGACTTCGGCGGATTTCTGGCTTGCAGCCACTGGTGTGCAACTTGAAGTCGTAAGCGAAGATGGCTGGGGGCCTTCAAACGCCCAATTTCTTAATGACGAGTCAGTCGGCTATCAAATAACACATCTTCACGGCAGCCGGACTTATGTTGTTTCCAGAGAAACTGTGCTGTGAGATTTCGAATCGGTACTCGAATTATTGCAGAAAAAAGTCGACGCTGGCGTCGAGAACGATTTCACTCAGGGATTTCTGCGATGGAAAGAGATGCCTCTTGGAAGAGATCGAGCAGAGTCTCTCTTACGGTACATCGCGGTTGCGAGACAGGGGCGTTGGGGGATTGAAGACCCAGCCATTGTTGGCCTCTTACATTTCGAGAAGCGGGAATTCTTCGAACGCTGGAGACGATCGAAATGGTGTTGGTCAACGATTTGCTTTGAGTGGGTATTTCTCTCTGGGCTGATGTGGTTCGCAATGTGGCCGGGGATTCGATCACTTTCGCCTGTCCGTTGGGGATTACATATCGGATTGATTCCGATTCTGTTCATGACGCCATTTTATTTTGGATATGCGACCCGAAGTTTGCTCTCAGGGTTTAAAGAGACAGCAATGCTTTATCCGAGACTGTTGTTTCTATTTCGAGGAGGTTCAATCAGTGAAACGGACGTTTGGATATTGGAGCACCTCCCACAGATCCTGGAACCACTTTCCCTCTCTTCCGGCTCGCCAATTGCCCTCACTGGTGTTGGTTTTTACGGACCAACTGTTGTCTGTGCCATGAGTGTTGTTCTTGGGATGTGCATTACTGGCGTAGCAGTGTTTCTTCAGCAGCGGAGAAATCGGCTTCAATGAGAAGATCACCATGAAGCCACACATTGCAGTGGCACAAACAAGCCCAAAGGGCTGATCCGATGTCAGCCCAGGGCATAACGAAGTGTCGCCCTGGGTCAGGATGAAAATCGCAAACCGAGTCCCAACGGGACGGCTCTAATTTCTGGATTTCTGGATGTCCGCGACTCGTATTGTCGTAGGTCCACCCCGTTGGGGTTGAGCGTGGGTATTTTCCCGATTCCCAGGGCTTCCGCCCTGGGCTGACATAGAGCTGGCCCTTTGGACCGACAGACATTCGTCGAATTGTGCTATCACTGCTAGTGCCACTTCGTCGATCTGTGGTCACACTTTATCTACTTGCCTTCGCAGCGTTCAAAATATTTTCCATCGCCTTCATGTTCTGTAATCCGTTTTCGGCGGGGGAGATGAGATGTCCGGCTTTGACTCCGGCGGCGAAGGCGTTGAGTTGGCAGGTGTATTGGTCGATGGAATTGGACGTGATCGTTTCCATCGGGGCGTCTCGGTCGGCGGAGCGCCAGAGTTGGAGGGTTGGGGAGTCGCCGGGTTGGAAGGCGGGGTCGATGACGATTCTGCCGTCGTCGCCGACGAGTTCGAGTCGGCAACGAAACGGGGCTTCGAAGCTACAATCGATGTTCGCGAGAACATCATTCGGAAAGCTCAAGCCGATGCGCATCGTCATGTCGACGCCGGTCTCCCACCAATGTGCAGCCGCAGAGATCGTCGATGGTTCGGCATCGGTGAAGAAGCGGCTGGCGTTGACTCCATAGCAGCCAAGATCCCACATCGCACCGCCTCCGCGTTCCGGTCGGAGTCGCCAATCGCTGCGGTCGATGTTGAACGAGAAGTTGACAGTGATCAGGCGAAGGTTGCCTATTTCTCCTTGTTGCAACAGTTGCTTCGCAGTCTCTGCGCGCGGATGATGCCGCCACATGAAGGCTTCCTGTAACAAGACGTTGTTCTCTCCACACGCAGCGACCATTTCTTCAGCTTCCTGCACGCTGGGCGCGAGTGGCTTCTCACAAAGGACATGCTTCCCGGCTTTAGCGGCGGCGATCACCCAGCGGTGATGCTGGTCACCAGTGCAAGGAACATAAACGGCATCGATCTCGCTCGATTGCAGAATCTCTTCATAGCTGGAATACGCATTTGGAATAGAGAACTGTTTGGCAGTCGTCTGGGCAACGTTTTCACGTTCACTGGCAATCGCGGCAATTGTGACGGCATCGCAATGTTCAGAGGAGGGCAACATTCGCCGAGTGACGATACGTCCACAACCGAGAACTCCGAGTTGAATTGGTGATTGATATGTCATGTTGATGCGAGGCTAGGGGTTTTACGACAAGTTTTCTGACTATGCTGGAATTGCGAGTCGTATGGTTTGGTTTGGTTGTAGGGTCGTTTTAAGTCGTTTGAGAGCCTTACATTCGGAAAACGTGGGCGTTTCGTTGGAACGTTCACAAAATGACTCATTGTTACGATTGTCGTATGCCGAATCTGGGATTGAGCGACTTTGTTTTGTAAATCAAATGTTGCTCATAGTCTGGCAGCTTGGCTGTCGAAATCCAACAGAGCACAATGTGGCACGAGGAGTGTCTCACGTGTTCGCGGAAGAACACAGGGAGGGTGAAATGTTCTCAACATCGTTTAAGGTTTCTGCAATTCTTGTTGCAGCATCAATGCTGAACAGTGTTACGCTGAACAGTGCCATGGGGCAGGATGCCCGGCAAGGTGGCGTTCAGCAGGGGTATGGTCAACCACATTACCCGCAGCTTCAAGCACCGCTCTATCCAAGTCCGGTGCAAAACACACCGTCATGGAATGGTGGCACGATCATCACGAATCAAGCATTCGCACCACACGAAATGTTGTACCCGCACACTTATCGTGCGATGTACGGCCCATTTTACTATCGCGTGAAGGGTGGCTGGATTTGGACTCCATTTGGTGTTCGCCAACACGAGCAAGTGAAGCTTGAAGGTACGGAAGTGCAAGTGAAATACAAATCACACTACCCACTTCTCTCCGGTTTCCGCCATCCTCGATAGTGGCAAAATTTACGTAACGAAATCAAGTCAATTCAGTCGTTTCACTCTGCCCTAAACGTCTGGCACTGCCCGCACAGTGTCAGGCACCTGTTGGGACTGTGAAACTCAATTTTCAACGAGCCGATTGCCGTCATGGATGACGTATCACTCTCCAGAGTTGGAGAGGACGGATTCTCTTTGACATTGGTAGTCGAACATTCAGACCCAGGAATATGAATCATGATGACTCTTGTTCGGAGTTGGAGTCTGCGGTTTGTTGCCGCGGGTCTCGTTTTGGCGACAATCCCTGTCTCAGCAGAAGATGCTGAAGGCGTCGTCCGTCTCGGTCAGTCAGAAGCAACTGGTGTGATTCGCATTAGCGATTACTCACAGCCGCAATTAACTTACCGTGGTCAATCAGCAGAAATTCAGCAAACCAGTGCGGCATGTCGAACGTGTCCATCGGGAGTTGTCAGCAGCGGTCAAGTTTGCGAAGTCGGTCCGGGACCGTACATTTGTTCCGATTCGCCGGTTGTGCAATACATGTGCTTCAACTTGCAGCTGCTTCGTATGCGACAGCAACG
>JAJDEL010000554.1 GCA_029259835.1 Planctomicrobium sp.
CAAAATCGTGCAGTGTCGATCCCGATCAAGTGGCCTTACTTGTTGCCCCAACTGCGAGCATCGCCGGGAATTTGCAAGTGATCGCCAGGAGTGTCGAAACCTCGCTGCATAAGCTGTTTGAATTGGGATATGATGTCGGTCGAATCGAATCCGCTTGCGGTAGTGCTCCGATTTCCCCTGTGGCAAAAGACGATTTAACCGGGATCGGACGCACGAATGACTCCATCCTTTATGGAGGTCAGGTGACGCTGTGGGTTAATGGCGATGATGAGTCAATTCGCGAGGTGGGACCTCTTGTTCCGTCATCCGCATCACCAGCTTACGGAAAACCTTTTCTGGAGTTGTTTGAGGAAGCCGGTCGAGATTTCTATAACATAGACCCAAACTTGTTCAGCCCAGCAGAGATTGTGATTCAAAACGTTCATACTGGTAGCGTGTTTCACTTCGGCGGAACGAAACATAGCATATTGAAGAAGTCGTTTGGACTTGAGTAGTTTTCAGGCTCAGTGAGTCATTAAAAAAGTGAACAGGAATCGACTTGGCAGAGACAGCACCTACACTTGAAAGCAACCGAGACGCCTCGAAAGCCTGGGCGGTTCTGGGATTGATCTTTGCTTGCTTGCTTTTGTATCGGGCGATCTTCGTCGGTGCCGGTTCGGCTTATGTGACTGAAGTTGATGGACAATATCTGAGCGCCACGCACAATGATTTCGTTGTCGGCACGGCGGTCTTCAGTCCGGTGCGAACCATTGGTGTCTGGGTTTCTGCACTTTTGACGCTGTGCGTCTTCTCGTTTCTGTATCGGGACAACCCGTTTTACAAATTTTCTGAGTCTGTCTTCGTAGGCGTTTCAGCGGCATACTGGATGGTGATCGCTTTCTGGACTGTGGTGATTCCGAACTTATTGGGAAAACTCTGGCCGAGTTGGATTCAGTCATGGGCGATGCCTGGGATCACAACGGTACGAGACGACACTTGGTGGCTGTATCTCATTCCACTTGCCTTGGGTGGCATGTTGTTGTGGAGACTTTCTCCGAGAGGAGCCTGGGTCGCCCGCTGGCCTTTGGCGTTTATTATAGGCTCGACTGCCGGGATTCGGCTCGTCGGTTTTATTCAGGCAGATTTTATCGGTCAGATTCGCAACACAATCAAGCCTGTGATCATCGCTCCGGAAGCCGTTGAAGTGGCGGCGGCAGTCTCGCCGTTTTGGCAAAGTGTCCAGAACATCCTGTTGATCGTTTCAGTTCTTTCCGCGCTCGTGTATTTCTTTTTTTCGTTTGAACACGTTGGCGTTGTTGGTCACGTTTCACGTTTCGGGATCTGGGTGCTGATGGTCACGTTCGGAGCCGCGTTTGGATACACTGTCATGGGTCGTATCGCGCTGTTGGCAATTCGCTTTGAGTTTCTCTTCGATGATTGGCTGTGGCTCATCGACCCGACCGGACATCGTCTTGGAATGTGAACGAAGTTAGCCGCACACTTTTAGTGTGCGGCAAAAATTAAGAATTCAATCTGATGCTGAATGTTTACGACGCCTTGGATCTGATTGCCGAAACGGTAAGCCCAACGGCGCCTCAGATCGTTTCACTCGCCGATGCCGCAGGTTCTCTTTTAGCAGTTGATATTGCGAGTCCGGAGGATTCACCGCCGTTCGATAAGTCCATGATGGACGGATACGCCGCTCGACTGGCGGACATGAAATCGGGCGAAGCGACTTTCGATGTCATCGGTGAAATCACTGCTGGATACCAGCCCGAAGATTCAGTCGCCTCAGGCAGCGCGATTCGAATTATGACGGGCGCTCCAATCCCTGTTGGAGCGGATGTCGTCATTCCGGTCGAGCAATCGGAGATGATCGGCGATGCGCGTGTGAAGTTGAGCGTTGATCGAAAGGTGGGTCTCGGCTGGAACATTATCGGCAGCGGAACAAACATGCGCCGCGGAGAAAACGTACTCACTGCCGGAACTCGCATTCGTCCGCAGGAAATTGCTTTGCTGGCGGAGATGGGGCAAGCGCGTGTCTCTGTTCGGAAGTCACCACGTGTCGCGATTTTGGCAACTGGCGATGAACTCGTTCCTGTCGAGGAAACTCCCGGACCGGGGCAGATTCGAAATTCAAACGCACGAATGCTGGCGGCACAGGTCCAAGCAATTGGAGCCGAACCGGTTGTGTTGGGAATCGCCCGCGATGTTTGCTTGAATTTGCAAGCGAAGATTGAAGAGGGGCTGCAATGTGATTTTCTCTGCCTGTCCGGTGGTGTCTCCGCCGGGGTGCTTGATCTCGTACCGTCCATGCTCAAGAAAGCAGGCGTTGAACAGGTCTTTCATAAAGTCGCGATGAAACCAGGCAAGCCGATCTGGTTTGGGAGCCGAGAATCAGAATCCTCTTCAGCCTGTTATGTCTTTGGATTGCCTGGAAATCCAGTCAGCAGTATGGTCTGTTTTGAACTTTTTGTAGCTGCTGCCTTGAGGCGATTCGCTGGCAAGCATTCGTCCGCTCCCGAACTCCTGGATGCAACATTACTCGTGAATTTCAAACAACGCGGAAACCGGGAAGTCTGGTTTCCGTCACGAGTCTCGATTGAAAATGGCGTTGTCGTTGTGGAACCCACCGGCTGGAAAGGATCCTCCGACTTACGTTCCACAGTTGCAGCGAACTGTAGTGCTCGTTTTCCTGCTGGTGAGCAACACTTTCAAGCCGGTGAGATCGTGAAAGTTCTGCTCTGGTCCGGAAGTGAAATTACTTCTAAACTCTGGGCAGATTGAAAGTTGTGACCACAAAAACTCATGCCACGGACGACATGACAGTGACGAAACCACAAGCGGAATCGGCTCAGAATGAACGGGTCGGGAAAATCATTTCCGAGGGCCGCAAAGAGCGTCCAGGGGGTTGGGGCGCGCTGTTTCTGGTTTTGGTCACAGGTGTGCTGACGTGGGCATCGTTCACGCCGCTGGACTTTGGTGCGCTCGGTTGGATCTGTCTGGTCCCAGTGCTCTTTCTGGTTCGAATTGAAAATCGTACGCACTGGATGTACCGAATCGTTTATTTCGGTGCGTTTTTGTTTTGGATCGCAACATTGCAATGGATGCGGTATGGCGACCCGTTGATGTACTTCGGTTTGCTGGCGTTGTCATTGTATCTTGCTGTTTATCTGCCGCTCTTTCTTGCGTTGACCCGCTACGCCGTGCAGCGGTTCCACACACCTTTGTTCATTGCGGCACCGATTTTCTGGGTCGGTCTGGAATATCTGCGGGCCTATGCGTTCACCGGATTCTCCTGGTATTACATCGGACACACTCAGCACAACTGGATTGAAATTGTTCAGATCAGTGATTTGGTTGGAGCTTACGGAGTCAGCTTCCTGGTGGTCATGGCAAACGCGGCAATCGTGCAGTCAGTTCCTCCTCTATGGATGAATTGGTTGCATCTTGAACGACCGAACGAACAGAACCGTGAAGTCGACGTGAACTTGCGTCCGCAAATGATTGGTGTGACAGTCTCGCTGATACTCGTAATCGCTGCACTCGGTTACGGATTCCTTCGTAGAAGCCAGTCCGAATTTACAGTCGGTCCGCGCGTTTCACTCATTCAGGGAAACTACGTCGCATCACTGAAATCAGATCGAGATCAGTGGGGCGAAATCTATCGAACGCACGACTATTTGACCGGACTGTCAGTACCGTATCAACCTGATCTGATCATTTGGCCAGAGGCTATGTTTCGTTATCCGATGTTCGAGTACGATCAGTCACTTTCAGATGAGGCTTTGGATGAACTTCACCCGATGATTCGTATGGAAGATTGGAAAAGTACAGGTACTCAGAAAACACTGGAAGGGACTGCTGATAAAACAGATGCTGCATTGATCATTGGAGTGAATGTCTATGAAGCGAAAATTGACCAGTATTTCACATTCAACTCAGCTGCATTTGTAGAACCTTCGAAGGGTGTCACCGACCGGTACGACAAAATTCATCGTGTTCCGTTTGGTGAATACATCCCGCTGAAAGAGAGTCTTCCGTTCATTCGAGCTTTGTCACCAGCTCGAGGTGACTTCGGAATTGATGCGGGAAAATCTATTCATGTTTTTGAGTACAAAGATTGGCGATTTTTGCCAATGATTTGTTTTGAAGATACAGTGCCTCACCTTGTGCGTGGTATGGTGAAGTCTGCCTCGAAGGGGGAGCAAGAGCAGGTTGATGTTCTCGTGAATCTGACGAACGATGGTTGGTTCCACGGATCAAGCGAACTCGATCAGCACTTGATCACCTCCGCGTTTCGGTCTATCGAAACACGAACGCCCACCGTAAGAGCTGTAAACACTGGGATATCCGCGATCATTGATGGAGACGGCGTGGTCCGAGATCCAGAGCAATTCATTGACCTGGATTCAAAGCTCGCCGACGAGCCGCCACGCAAGTCAATCCGCGATCCACAAACCGGGAAGTTTCACCGTCAATTGAACTGTGCCCTCGTTGCCGATGTCCCGCTCGATGATCGGACGAGTTTTTACGTTCGCTTCGGGGACTGGTTCGCAGCGTTGTGCTTGATTGCCTGCGTCGCGGTGACGATTCAAAAGTTCGCCCGTCGTGAGACGCCTGCTGAGTGATGCTGTTCGATTTAGCCACACACTTAAAGTGTGCGGCAAACGTTTTACGCCGCGCGTTGAGCTGGCAACTTCTTAGGAAGACGCAGGGTAAACGTTGAGCCTGTGCCGGGGCCATCGCTGAGGACTTCGAGGCGACCGTTATGGTCGACGACAATTCTGTGAGTAATGGAAAGTCCCAGGCCTGTCCCTTTGCCGACTTCTTTTGTTGTGAAGAATGGTTCGAATATTTTTGCCTTTTGTTTTTTCGTCATTCCACAACCATGATCGATCACAGAAATTTCGACTTGGTCAGGGAGCTCCGTCACCATGACTTGAACTTCTCCACCCTCATCGGAAGCATCGAGGGCCTTGGCAACGAGATTCAGAACGACTTGTTTGATTTCTGGACCGCTCACCCAGGCGTGTAATGGGTCGGTTCGATTTAACGAGACCGTTTTGCTGCGATACTTACTCAAGTGCGAAACCATCGAGGTCACATCCTGACAGATCGCAGTCACATCGTACAAGTTTCGTTCTTCTTCTCCGCTGTACGAAAAGTCAAGCAGTTTCTTGGTGATGATCTCGCAACGTTCTGACTCGGAGAGAACCAATTCGAGATAATCCTGGACTCTCTTGCGATCTTTTTCGCTGAGTTGTTGGAGCAACTCGTCCGGCAGTCGTCGTTTGACTCCGTTTACGGCATTCATGATGACTGATAGAGGATTATTGATTTCATGAGCGACTCCCGAGGCTAGAAAACCAACACCGGCTAGCCTTTCCGAGAGGACCAACTGCTTGCAGCGTTGTTGAATTTCTTGCTCTTTGTCTTGCTGATCCTGTTCGATTTTTGCTGCCATATTATTGAAAGTCATTGCCATCTGGGAGATTTCACAATCGGTTTTCAAGTCAAGACGATAGCTGTAATCTCCCCGAGAGATTTTTTCGACACCTTTTGTCAATTCTGCAATCGGCGTGAAAAGCCCACGTTTCGAAAAGTGCATGAGTAGTGAAAACAGCAGAAACGAAATGACACCAGTCGAGGCAACGAGTCGCAAGTGGAGTTGGTAATCCTCTCGGGCTTCTTTCAGTCTCTCGCCCAGCCGATTTGACGGGTCTGGTAAACGCTCTGCGATCTCGGTTAACTCCGCAACAGTTTGCATGACATCTGTGATAAAGTCTTTTCGTAGATCCAGGTTCTTGAGTAAGTCTCTGTTGTTGTCCAGAGATTCCAGATGATCTTCAATTGTCCGGAACATGGAAAGGTAAGAACTTTCTTCGCCATGTCCCGGTCGAAGATTGTCTGGAAGTTCTTGCCATCTAATCTGAAATTGCTCGACACGCTGGTTCATTTCGAGAAAGGATTCCTCGAATTTTCGATATTGAAGACCGGCAGCTTTACGTCGCTCTTCGATTGGATCATTTGAGCTTGGAAAGTCGATCTTGAACGGTTTGAGCAAACCAGTGAGCGAAGCGATGAGAGCATCTCGACGCGGGATGTTGGTGATACTGAGTTCAAGGTCACTCACCATGCGGCGATAAGAGTTGATTCCGACGATGCTACTGATCGAAAATAGAACCAGCATCAATACAACCAAAGTCAGGTTGGTTGTCAATTTTCTACGCATCGAATTTGTGAGCAGCACGGTCGAATCCCTTCGCTGAGGTTCGTTCTCTAATCGGTATTGCCACGCTCGATAGCAACACGCCAAGTCCACATTCCATGTTGGACCTTTTCGTTTCTTATTGAGTGAAACTATGAAAAGTCTAGCAATCATGCCTCGGCAGAAACACCCCAGCTTTTCTGAAGGACTTGATTTGAAATTTGGAAGCCATGGTCTAACTGGTAACAGGGCAAGAACTTAGAGGTGAAAAAGGAATGTGAACGCAATCCTCGACCTGAGACTTGAAACCTCTACAATGCGGCGACAGACAACCTTGCGCAGCAGAATTTCATAGCGCCAGCGAGGCAGAAAGTGCCTACAGCACCACCCACCCAAACGCAATATCACATGCCAGTACACGACGGACTTCAGGATTCCTCGGCTTATCGTAACGGGTTCCTTTCGATTGGGAATTTTGATGGTGTCCACCTCGGTCATCAATCAATTCTTTCTCGTCTTGTTGATCAAACGCGTGCTGCGGGAACAGTTTCTTGTGTCCTGACATTTGAGCCACACCCACTTGAGATTCTTAAGCCAGAAATCGCTCCGCCACCGCGACTGACCACACTCGAAGAGAAAGCTCGGCTTATCCTGAAGCAAGGAGTGGATCATGTGATTGTCTATCCGACCGACCGAGATCTCCTGAATTCGACCGCCAGTCAGTTTTTTCAGAAAATCGTCATGGATCACTTCGCTTCACAAGGCATGGTTGAAGGTCCTAATTTTTTCTTTGGAAAAGATCGTTCTGGGACAACTGACACTCTCCAAACTCTTTGTATTACACATGAAATTTCGCTCGATGTTGTCTCACCTTTGCGAGAGGGCAAGGAAATGATCTCATCGAGCGCGATCCGTCGTCTACTGGCTCAAGGCAATGTTGGTGCGGCGGCTCAGAAATTGGGACGGCGGTATTCGATCACAGGAGTTGTTTCCGAAGGAGAGAAACGAGGCCGTACTCTCGGTTTTCCGACGGCAAATCTCACAAACGTGGAAACGATAATTCCAGAGGATGGTGTCTACGCGGCGATCATCAGAAACGAGGAGGGTGCATGGGTTGCGGCAGTGAACATCGGTCCCAATCCAACTTTTGATGTGAAGGAACGAAAAGTCGAAGCACATCTCATCGACTTCGAAGACAATCTTTACGGTCAAACGATTCAATTGGACTTTGTTGAACGCATTCGCGACGTTGCAACGTTTTCTGATGTGAATGAACTCAAGCAGCAAGTCGAGAACGATATCACGAAAGTCAAAACGATAGCGAGGGAGCTGTAGCCCGGGTCTAAAAAGTTCAGGAAGAAAACCTTACTGAACAGCGTCGCGGTATGTCTGTGCCAGTAACAGCATCATTTCACGCCATTGAATTTGTTGGGCGGCAAGTTCTAGTGGTGCATCTTCTTTCTCAGAACAGACTTCACTCAGGTCGACAAATGCAAACGGGTCCCAACCACCGGAAGTCATGCGGCGATTCCACTCACTCGCTGCGGATGATTCACAGTCGTCGAGAATTTGCGTCGCATGTTTCCCGAGTTCATAGAAGATCGGGTGTCTGCCGACTCTGCGGAACCAGTATTTTGAATTCCCGTAGTCAGGCTCGCGGCGGTGCATGATTCCGTGCCAGTAATCTCCGGCGACGTGTTTCCCTTCTCCTTGGCAGTCCTGAGAAAAATCGTGACTGCGGTCGAGTTCGTCGTAAATTTGAAACAGCCCTGCTTTGATCGCGATGGCATCTGGTTCGGACTTCACATTTTCCAAAGCGAAAGATGCAGCTTTGGATTGCAGCCAACTCGGCATGGAACTGTTTTGCGGGGCGAGGGCAGGGACGTCGATGGCAGTGTTGACACACTTTTCAAGGCAACTCATGACTTTCAACGAGTCGACTTGATTGGCGAGCCATTCATGGATGGAAAGGTCCGTGGCCTCTTTCAATAAACGGGCCGGAATGATGATCACAGCAGTTTGAATAGGCGAAGCAGCAAGGACTGCAAGATTGATTGGCAATCCCTCCCAGACCAAGCTTCCTTCGACACCAACCGGGTAGACGTTGATCTCGGTGCTGGAACCAATGGTGGGGCCATCCGTAATCAGATTTTCACTCAGAAGTGAACGGAACGACGGGTCTCCCAAAGCGAAAAAGTCGCTGTCGTTTTCTAGTGAACTGACGACGGTCGTTTGAGTGTTAAAGTCACAGGGAATGAAGGAAATCCTGGAGTCAGCCATCGGAAATTTTCGGGATATGAGAAGACATCAAGGGAGGCGGGTCGTGACCGCATCTTCGATGTACTTAATCAATTGGTTAATCACAAAAGGTTTATAGACCACATTCCGCATCCCCATTTCACGGCATTTGACAAGTGTATGTTCACTGTCGTAGCCAAATTCTGTCATCAACATGATGGGCAGGTGTTCGTGAATTTCGCGCAGCGCTCGGAACATCTCCGATCCCTTCATGTCGGGAGGAGTTTTGTCTGCAATGACAACGTGGTAACTGAAAGTACGAACCATGCGAAGAGCTTCGTCGGCAGTTCTTACTGCGTTGACGGTCATTTCGTACTGTTCCAGAATCGCATGTGCGTTTTTACGAACTTCTGGATCCATGTCGACGACTAGAATTCGTTTTCCAGCCAGGTGAGGATGCGTGCGGGAAGGCAACACTGACTTCGCGAGGTTGGAATCTGTGCATTTCCCTGCTTGACTGATCAGGTCACGTAGTTCTTGAGTACGAGCCAGAACATGCTTGACGCGGTCGCGAACCTCTGAATCTTCGCTGCAAAAATGTTCGTAGATCCAGGATGTATCATTCAGGATATCGTCAACTGGATCAGCAACTTCGCAGAGCATCTTCTTTGTGTTTTCTGCGACGGAAGTGACTTGCTCTACGGCGAGTAGATCGAGATGGTTGAGTGCGGTTGCGACTTCTCGACAAAAGAGTTCGAGGAATTTCATATCGCTGGGAGAAAAAGCTCCCGGATTGGGGCTTTCAACGTTGAACGTCCCTAACACTTGTTCGTGTCGAATTAGTGGAACGGTTAAGGAGCTTTTAGCACCCGCTCTACCTTGCAGGTAGAGCGGGTCCGTTGCTGTGTCTTCGCAGAGATAACTCCGTCCGGTCGCTGCCACAAAACCGGTGACACCGTTTCCTCGCGCTTCCGCTCGCAGAACGCGTGCCGCTGCTGTAGGGTCCATTCCAAAGTCAAGAAGCAGGTTGAGATCTTGAGTTTCTTGATCAATGACTCGAATTTCAACAGAATCGAATTCGAGGAGTTCTCGTGTGTAATGCAAGAGCTTCGACTTCAGGAGTTCGATCCGTTCATACTCGGAGAGATCAAGAAGGTCCTCGCGTTCCAAGTCGCCTAGATCGACTCCTGCCTGATGAACGGCGTCCTGTTTTTGCTGTTGGAGCACTTCTTCCGAGATGTCTCGAAGAGTAGCGAGGAGTAGCTTAGCGCCGTCCGCTGAACTTCCAGGGATTGGGCTGACTGTCAATTCGAAAAACGTTTTGTCGTCGATTTTAACAGTTGTTTTTGCTTGTTTTGCCCGTGCCAGAACGGAATTGATCGGGCAGAAGTCGGGGCCAACAATTTGTGCTCCTGACCATGAGTCAAAAAGTTTGGGAGTTGCTCCATCAACCAGATCGAGCTTGAGTAACTTCTCAGCTGCGCGATTCGCCCACTGAATTCGCTCTTGCTGGTCGATCTGCAGAATAGCGTCTGGAATTTGAGAGAGCAGGCTTTGCGAGTCAAAGAACTGCGCCAGTTTGGTGCCCGGGTCACTCAACAGGCAATAATCAGGAGGATGGTCGCTGTTCATTCGCTTGATGGCATCTGAAAGCGAAGAAACTTCAGTAAGGCGACAGCGGTCCTTCAAGTCTCCGATCACAGAAGAAAAAGATGAACCATCTTTTCCAAGAATGAGTACTTCAGGTTGCTCGGACACTGTAGTATTGGACACGGTTGGTCAGACACTGTACTGGTCAAACATTGTAGGTCGCTTGGACTCGGTGTCGACTTGGACTCTGATGTCCCAACTTCCTTGAAAGGGAGACCGCTCCACCGACTTTCGATCTTCCATTTTGATCCCCGGAAGACGATCGGTGGGTGACGCAAAACCCTGTATCATTTTTATCGGTCGGTTGATGAGACGTCTAGACCGCAGTTCGACTGTTTCAAAGAAACCGATAAAAAACTCACGATTCGTGAGTCACTAATCGCTGGTCGGTTTGAAGTCACTGAGCGGGCGTGAATCTAAGTCTCCTCCTGAAAGAATCATTCGTTGGACTTGAGGTCGTGACAAGCCCCCTTTCCTAGAATGTGGCGGGGCATTCAGAAATGATAAGGCAATGCGCGCACGGTGTTCGTGGGCTTGCGCGTTCACTGAATCATTGATTTCCTCATTAGGAATCGCCAGGGCCAGCGCGGAAATTTGCAAATGTAAGGAAACCGCAGGAGCCTCGGCGGTTTGTTCCATCTGCCAGTCGTCGGCGAAGTCGAGGCACCGTTCACAATTAAATGCAGCCTCTAGGGCGGCATCCGATGCGGATTGCCGACTAACAAACAGGTCTGTCCAACGCTCTGCTTTGCGGTGCAACCTCTCGATTCGCAATTTGCCTGACACCGAATTCTTGGACTGGTCAAGTTTAGAGAATGCTTTTTCTCTGATGGACGTGTGTTCCGTGAGAGTCTTCCTTGCGATTTGGGTGAACTCCGGTTGACGGGTCAGTTCTCCGAGAACAAAGAGATTGGCACTCAGGCATCTCGTTAGGAATTCAGAAACGATGATCTCTTCTGCAAGTTCTTCGAGTTGAGTCTTTTGATTTGGTGCAGTTTTTCCTGTTCGAAGTTGACGTCCCCAGCGCTGGCACAAAAATCGAGTCGTCTTCCAGTATTCTGCCAGAGGGCCGTGTTGGTGGTGAGGAAACTCATCGAGTTGGTCAACTCCGTACCAGGCAACGACTGCGGCCACTTCTGCAACGCTGCGAAGGTTCATTCTGTTGATCTCTCTCGAAACAGGACGGACCTCACAATATCCGGGTCAAAAATCGAATGTCGTGGATCCGTTGGCGAATCTTGATTGCTATTGTCTGAAGTCAATGAGTCAGAGCAATGTGGAGGCCAGAGAGTCGATGATTGCCCCAGGCATATGGGATTTGCAGCGAATGGGAACGGGTTGGTTGCCGCATCGTTTTACGCAGAAATAACTTACGGGTATTTCTCGGAGTTTGTGCTGAGGGTTATGATGTAAGAATCCGCGGGCTGCGACCTGAGTGGTGATTCAAATTTACATCATGAGGGTGAGGTGAGAAAACGACACTCAAAAGGTAAGGAATCAATTCTGATTGATGCTAATGAGTGTGAAATCCGCCGTGGATTGACTGTGTGGCCCGGTTGTGCAAGGTTATTGCTGGGATCTGGGTCAAACATGAGCGAGATTCTCTTAGGCACTTTGCTGAAGTTTGGTGATCAAATTTGTTATGATTTAAGGGCCTGAGATCGCGTTTGATTCCCCGTGACTGCCTGCTACAATGCAGGATTCGATCGAATTTCAAAACGGCTCCACCCATTTAAGTAGAAAGCGTGAATACCTTGTCCACGACTGACCCAGGAAATCCGGATCCATTTTCAACACCAGATTCAGAGAATTTGGACGTGTTTTCGATGCCTGATCTTGAGAGCACAAACCCCTTGTCTGCAATGGGTTTAGGGGATTTGGAACCGACATCGATGCCAAGTCCAGAAAGTACGACTCCACCGGCACCAGTGGTGCCGGCGTTTGATTTCATTGCGATTTTGAGAGATTCATCGACTCTGAGCCGTGAAGAAATCCATCGTATGCTTTCCGCGGCAATTGGTGTCGGAGCCAACGATTTTCGCAAAGCTGTGGATCAAGTTACAGATGAAGCAAGATCCGAGCCGTCGCTGATTGTTCGGGCAGGGATTGGTCAATTCTATCTTGGCGAAGCTGAAACAGCCGAAGAACTCCTTAAGGATTCGAGTGATGGGATCGGTCGCCACTACCTCGGTCAATCTCTGTTGTCTCAGGAACGATACGAAGACGCCGCGAATGAGTTTAAACAGGCGGAAAAGTTGGGATATTTCCCAACAGAAAGTATTTTGCGTCGCGCGGGAGCCATTCGCAGAGCCGGACGACTTGATGATGCTGAAGAGTTGATTCGTAGCACAGGTTCCGATGGTGGAGCACGTCTCGCAGAATACTCCTATCAAATGGGCTGTATTTTGTCTGACCGTGGAGACACCTTCGGCGCAATCGAATACTTCGAACGTGCCGTGGACATGGACCCGCATCACCAGCGTGCTTTGTTTGCGTTGGCAGTACAGAATAGCCGCCACGGTGATGATGAAGAAGCAATTCAACTTTACGAGCGTTGCTTGTCCCGTCCCCCATATATTCGCGGTGCGTTGCTGAACCTCGGTCTGCTGTACGAAGACAAAGAAAACTACTCGGCGGCTCAATACTGCTTTGAGCGAGTTCTAAAATACGATCCTGGTAACGAGCGAGCTGTCCTCTATTTGAAGGACATCGAAGCGACCAGCGATATGTACTACGATGAAGAATCTCTGAAAGAACAACAGCGGCTCGAACAACTTCTCAGTCGTCCGGTCACCGATTTTGAGCTTTCCGTTCGAAGTCGAAACTGTCTGGCGACAATGGGTATTGATTCACTCGGTCAGTTGACTGAAATTAGTGAACAGGAACTCCTGTCCGGTAAGAATTTCGGCGAGACATCACTGATAGAAGTCCGCGAATTGATGGACCAGCATGGTTTGTCAATTGGTGAATTCCTTCATGAGAAGCAGCGTGAACCTGCTTTTGATAACCGTGAACTGACACCTGAAGAGCAGACCGCGGTCCAATTGCCAATTAGCGATCTGAATCTTTCTGTGCGAAGTCGAAAATGTATGACAAGGCTGGGAATCACAACAATTGGTGAGATCCTCGTGCGAACTCCAGATGAACTCTTGTCCGCGAAAAACTTCGGCGTGACATCACTGAACGAAATTCGAAACAAGCTTTCGGAAATCAACTTAAAACTCCGCAACGACTAAGAGAAACCAATTCAAGGGGTCACGGTTTCAAGAAAACTGTGACCCTTTTTTTATGTTATGCCATCAAGTTAAATACGGTTTTCGTCCAGGAGCAAAGGGTCCTCGGATAAGTTGTCCTGTCGGAAGAACCACGAATGAACACGAACTTTATACTCACGTATTTGTGTTGATTTGTGTCCATTCATGGTTCAAGAAATGAATGCAAAACACTGCAGAATTTGCCACAATTTTTTCCCATTCCATTTCGTAGAATTCAACCCTTTTCTTTCCCGCTACTAGGCTTCTCAAAGTAAACCCCATGAACACTGCATCCAGACTCGATGAAATTCAG
>JAJDEL010000555.1 GCA_029259835.1 Planctomicrobium sp.
CCTGCTTGACCGATGGCGGGGAACCGCAACATTTCGATCACGACCTTGTCTTCTTCGCGAGCACCTTTCGCGCCGGGATCACCAACCCAGATCGCTTCTGGAAATTCTTTTCCATCAATTTGGACCCAGCCTGATTCTTCGTCCTCGAAATACGTTCCGACGAAGACATTGGTTGCCCGTTCGACAACTTCGACAACATATCCACAAGACTGCCCGCGACTTCTTTTCCGCTGCAAAAGCTTGACGAAGACTTCGTCTCCGTTCTGGGCATCTTTCAAATCGTGCTTGTCGACAAAAATGTCTTCGGTCAGTCCTGGTGGTTTTGGTTCGCGAAGGATGATGTAGGCGTCGCCACTTTTAATGCGATGCACTATCCCCAAATGCGATCCAGCCGGAGCTTTACCTTGAATGCGACCGCCGTCAGTCATTCGAATATCACCTGCGGCGCGGGCTTCTTCCAAGGCGGATTCGAACTTTGGAGTTTTCTTTTTTGTGATGCCAAGTTTCTTGGCGAGCGTTTTCGGTTTCATCGGTCGATAGCTGGGACGCTGTACAAACGCGATGATTTTTTTCGTGAGATTCATCATGGAATCATTTTCCTTTTTTTGAAATGCCCTCATGGGGCGGGTGTATCATACTAATCGACTGAGAAAATTTCGGTGTTCATGACCTGTTCAGCCGATCAAATTCGGATTTCTTTTGTTGAGTTGCTATAACTTCTACGAGTATTTCTTGAGATATTGACTATGGAACCAGAATGAATACGACGCTTCTCGTGCTGACAATGTTGATTCCGACGCAGTCAAAAGTCGAATCCGAAGGTGATCGACTGACTGCGATTGTGAAAGCAGAGTGGGATCGTACGATGCAGGAAAACCCGACGTGGGCCTCTTCCCTGGGGGATCGTCGCTTCAATACGAAGTGGCCGGACCTGAGCATCGCGACGTTCGAGAAATCACATCTGCTTGATGTGGAAGTCCTCAAGAAGCTCGACGGGATCGATCTCAGAAAGCTCGATCAAGAAGATCGAATCAACTATCGGTTGTTTCGACGTGAGTACGAGTTGCAGGTGGAAGCGTTTCAGTACCGTTGGTATCTGGTTCCACTCAATCAGAGAGGGGGCATCCAGGATCGAGGTTCGCTTGCAGACGGACTTCGTTTCGAAAAATTGAAAGATTTCGACGATTGGCTCGTACGAATGAAGAATTTCCCGACTCACATGGATCAAACAATCCATCTTATGCGAGAAGGAATCAAGGCCGGAGTTTTACATCCTGAAGTGGTGATGCAGCGATTGCCTGCCCAAATTGATAAGCAACTGGTCCGCAATCCTCAGCAGCAGAGTTTCTTCAAACCGTTTTCCAATATCTCGGATTCGATCAGTAAGTTGCAAAAGAAACGGCTCCGCAGCGAAGCCCTCAATGTGGTCGAAGCACAGATCTTGCCGAGCTATCGAAAGTTCAAAACTTTTTTTGAAGAAGAGTACCTCCCAGCATGTCTGGAACAAGTCGGCGTTTGGCAGATTCCTGATGGAGCAGAACTTTACAATCTTCGCTGCCGCGAATTTACGACAACGGATCTCACACCGACGCAAATTCACTCGATTGGTCTTGCTGAAGTCAAACGCATCCGTGCGGAGATGGAAAAGATTATTGAAGAGGTGAAGTTCGAGGGGACATTTGACGAATTCCTCTCACACCTGCGAACCGATCCGAGATTCTATTTTAATAACGGCGAAGATCTACTGAGGGCCTATATGGCAGTCTGCAAACGGATCGATCCGCAGCTTGTGAAACTCTTCAAACGATTGCCGCGTGTGCCGTATGGTGTTGAAGCAATTCCGCCGCAGTTGGCACCGGATACGACGACCGCGTACTATCGACCACCGGCAGCAGATGGAACACGGGCCGGAACGTACTTCGTGAACCTGTATCGCCCAGAGGTTCGACCGAAATATGAAATTGAGGCTCTCTCTTTGCACGAAGCGGTGCCTGGTCATCATTTGCAAATTGCGCTCGCACAGGAACTCGATAGTCTCCCGCGTTTCCGTCGATACGGCGGGTATACTGCTTACGTTGAAGGTTGGGCGCTCTATGCAGAAAGCCTCGGTGGCGAGCTTGGTGTGTATCAAGATCCGTATTCGAGGTTTGGGCAACTGACGTACGAAATGTGGCGTGCCGTGAGGCTTGTGGTCGATACAGGCATGCACCACCAACGCTGGAGCCGCCAGAAAGCAATCGACTTCTTCGCCGCGAATACCGCGAAATCGATGTACGATATCGAGAACGAAATTGATCGCTACATATCCTGGCCGGGTCAGGCACTGGCTTACAAAATTGGCGAATTGAAAATCCAGGAACTTCGCAAGAAAAGTGAAGCAGCGTTCGGCGAGGAATTCGACATTCGCCAGTTCCACGAGATCGTCCTCCAAAACGGAGCCGTCACACTGGACATTCTGGAAGATCAAGTCAACGATTGGATCGAATCGCGACAAAGATTCAATTGATACGCACAATGTTAGAGCTGGGTGGCTGGGATTCCGTTTGGCTTGAGTTTTTAATGTTGCCATTCGATTGCAGTAAGTCGAAAGAATCAACATGAAGCGTCACAGCCCCAGTCAAGCCGTGACGCCACATCTGAAACTTCTGGGGCGGTTAGCGAATCTCGTACATGAGCATCCATTCTTCCAATGGTGCTACATTTTTTCAGACGCACATATGAGCCCCAGCCACCCTCATTCTGGAGCTTTCATTTCGCATCCCTCGCAATCAAAAAGGCCACTGTCCTCTTGAAAGCGATTTAAGAACAGATGTTTCGTCTTCCACCGGAGCAGGAAAACCGTTCAGGCCAAAAGCGACGCTGCCGTCTCGGTTGATGAGAAATAAACCTGGACGCGGAGTGCTGGTTGGTGCGTCAGTAAGTCCATACGCGCGATGTGCCGGAGTTGGCGCTGGATTGTTGATATCAATGTCTGTCAAAACGGGGAAAGGAAGTTTCTTGCCAAGGCGTTTCGCGGCTTGTTCGTTCGCAAACGGAGTTGCCGTACTGACAGCGATGATCTCAATTCCAGCAGCATCGATAGCAATAAAGTTCTTGATCAAGTCTTCCGTACGTGGATCTTGGTCGACACCCAGTTCAGCATCAAAGAATACCAGTACGACGCGATGACGACCCAGCAGGCGTTCGAGCTTCACAACTTTCCGTGCGTTGTCTGCTAATGTGAATCGCGGCGCGAGTGCCCGTTTTGAGGTGACGACTCTGGTCGGGTCGTGTTGCCACTGCCGAAGCTGCTGCTGCCGCCACACAACGGTGACCAGAATCAAAGCTCCTGCGACCAGCAACAGCACTTCACGCTTTCCCATCGACTTTGATCTCACTCAGTTTTGGTAAAGTGCCTTGCAACACGCCGGGCTTAAATGTTTTGCCGGACACTTTAAGAGTCCGGCTAACCGATCTTGATTCTCTCGACAGCTGAATTTTCATGCTGCCACAAAATCAAAATTAATTCAGCAAGCGAATTGCTCTGCTACTTGCTTTTCAAGATCTCTCGAACGACTGTGTCATCGTCGAGTTTTTCAGATGCGACTTTCAGATTGTTTTCGAAGTGGCTCAGTGTCTTCTTGAAGTCGTCCGTCTCAGCTGCACGATAAATGCTCAGTGGTTCTGGTTTGATGAGTTTCGCCAATCCGGGAAGACCGCCGTATTTGAGTGCACCTGGTAGAAAATTTTGGTCGCTAATTGCATCAACCGAGGAGAAAGAAAATCCGTTGAGGTCCACAATTGTCCGCGTGACATGACCTTTTGGCAACACTGAACGAGCCAGCAAAGACCAGACGCCGGCATCTCCTGTCCCAACAAGAATTCGCTCTTCCACTTCATGAAGCTGATCAGGATCGAACACAATAGACAAGATGTCACGGACTCGTTCCGTTACCAAAGGATAATTATATCCGTAAGTGTAGCCAGGATAGTTCTCATTCACAGGGTAGTGATACGGTTTTGGATCCAGCCCCATCGACCTTCCTGTAAAAAATAAGTCAGCAGAAACTACCCCATAGCCTGCATCGATGAGCTTCTGCGCAGCGGGAGTGACTCCACCTTTTCCATCCAGAATATGAGACATCCCCTCGGTATCGAACCAGAAGACAACTCCTTTTGACGGAGGGCCCTCTCCGAGAATAATAACTGGAATTTCAACTCCACCATCATGGAAAACGGCCCCTTCGGTGCCTTCTTTTCTTTTCTTCCAGGCAATTGAAAAACGTGTTTCTGGAACGTCCGGTTTCAACATCACCTGAGCCGCTTCGCCGACGATGTTTCGGTAGGCATCCATGTCACCGCTGAGCCAGGTTTCTAATTCTTTTTGATCTTCTCTGACCATCAACTTGCGAAGAGCGTGTGCATTCAAAGCGTCTTCAGGTAGCGGGTATTCTTTGTCGAAGACTGACATTTCTTCTTTGGTAAGTGGCTTAAAATCCGCTTCTTCAATCGGGTCTTCTATTCCTAACTGAAGATGCTCGTTAAACCAGTTGTACATCACCTGTCTGGAAACCTGATTGTAATTGTGTTTGAATTGCGGAAACGCGTGTGCTTCCACAAGATCAGCCCGACCATAGAGCGAATAAATCTGCTTGAGTTCCGGCAGACCTTTGGTTTCAATCGCCACGGTCCAATCGTCGGCGCCACTCATTGCCTGTGGTTTGGGGGCGAAGAGTGCAGCAAAGGCAACGTTGTTGACGCCCTGCCGAAGATAACTGGCGTTCTCGCAAACGCAGCCACCTTGCATTCCGGTCGAAACCATCACCGCTGGAAACGCAACTGCCACGCGGGGATCGACTGCTCCCAGAATCATTGTTTGCGTTCCACCACCACTGGCGCCTGTGACAGCAAGTCTTTTCGGATCTACTTCAGGGAGTGATTCAAGGAAGTCCAGCGAACGAATCGAACTCCACGTTTGCAGCCCCATGAGATTGTGCAGTTGCAGTGCAGCTTGTGCGTCATTGAAACCAGTCCGGTGATCGAGTGGTTGATTGTCGGCGTAGCCGATCATGTCGTAATGGAAGACGACGGTCCCCATCCGGACCAGTTGCACCATTCTCGCTTGCAGCGGAAAGTGTGCCGCAGATTCAAATTGTTCTCCACCACTTTCCAATTGCGCTTTGGCACCAATTCCGGCATCGTAAAAGCGACCATCTTTCCAGTGTCCATGTGGTGAAAGAATACCCGGAATTTTGCCTTTGATGTTCTTGGGGCGATACAAATTGCCGGTGACGTAATGCCCTGGTCGGCTGCGGAAGAAGACTTTCTCGACCGTATAGTCACCTCGGTCAACTTTTCCGTGAATGACTGGTTCCAGTGGCGTCTTCTTCGGCATCGGCCAGAGACCGTTGGAGACCAGGACTTGTCGGCGAATCTTTGCGGATTCAACTTTCCATTCGGACAATGTTGTCGGTGGCACCCACGGGTGATAGGCATCCCGTAGATTTCGCTGAGGCTGAAACCGGGCGTCGGGAACACGCTCTGTTACGAGATGTGGTTTCAGCAAGTCTGACCAAATTTTGTAACCGGCTTTACTTAAATGAAGCCCGTCTGCAATGAAGAGTTCCGGGGTTGGTTTTTTGTCCTCTCCGATCATCGGCGTGTCGATGTCGAGGAAGGTAACGAGAAGATCCTTCTCAGCCAATGCCGCAATAAGAGCATTTGTCTCGCGGACTTGCTCGATCATCTTCCAGCGTGCGATACTCGGCTTCACTGCGACATAAACGATGTACGTGTCAGGGAAATCCTTGTGGACTTTGGCGACAAACTCCTGGAAGTCGGCAAGAATCACTTGAGGAGTTTTTTTGTGAGCGATGTCGTTATCGCCGGCGTACATCACAATTGTTCGCGGTCGATACGGTTTAACGATGCGGTCATAAAAGTGAACTGAATCAGCGACTTCCGAACCACCAAAACCACGATTGATCGCATCCAGATTCGGGAACCATTTCTTCAAATCCCAAAGCCGAATGCTACTGCTGCCAATAAAGAGAACCTGCCCTGCCTGCTTCGGGTTCTCTTTATCGTCCGCTTCAAATTTCTGAATTGCGTTTTCCCACTTGGCGAACGGGGATTTAGCTTTGTCTTGCGCGTTCACTTCTCTGGAGAAGAAGGTAGACGCAAGGAGCGCAACAACGAGAAAACACAACCGGATATTCATGAGCCAACCTTGCCAGATGAGATTCGAGGATGAACTCACAATCTAACGAAGCTCGAAACGACATACCACTGAGTCCGTGCGTGGATTGATTCACTTCCTCTGATCAATCCATCTGGAAGTCTGCTGTTGGTCTTGAAAAGATTGACCACGAAAGAAACGAAACAAACGAAAGAACACTCAGCAGCGATTTCCCCACCGGTCATTGACCGGGAGCTATGTGAAAATGTTCTCGTGATGGGTGCCAATCAATACAATTTATTCCATCGCAACGGAACCAGTGACATCCCTTTTCGTTTCTTTCGTATTTTTCGTGCTCAACTTTTAGGTTCCCGTACTCAATGATGACAGTCACCGAGTCGGGTTTTCGTACCAGATTACGCCAAGATTGTTGCGTTCTTCGCAGGTGATGACGTCGAGATCGCCGTCGTGGTCGAGGTCGATCATTTGAATCAGATCGAACTTGATTCCCTCTTTCGTGCCACTGATGTCGTGGAAAGTCCAAATGGCGGCGTTGAGGTTCGGAGGAGCGGAGAGCCAACCGGCGCCGATTTTCTTCTCGGCACTCTCGCAAGTGAAAACAAGATCGTTCCGACCGTCGAGATTAACATCCGCAACCGCAACTCCTTTCCCGCCTCCTGTTCCAGCTGGTAGATTCACTTCGTGCACCTGCCAGGCTTGAGCCGCTTTGTCTTTACGCTCAAACCAGGTGATCGGACCACCTTTGACGGTGGCGGCGATGTCCTGTTTGCCATCGTGGTTGAGATCGCCGAGCGAGAGAAACATAACTTCTCGATCTGTGCCCCCGAAGGAGTGGCGTTTCCACGGTTGAGTGAGGACCTATGATGGATCATACTCCAACCAATGGATTCCTCGAGTACCTGTCATGCGGTAGCTGTAGTGGATGTCT
>JAJDEL010000556.1 GCA_029259835.1 Planctomicrobium sp.
GGTCCCAGTCATGTCGACCTCTGGGATATGAAGCCGAATGCCCCGCTCGAAGTGCGCGGTGAATTCAAACCGATCTCGACGAACGCCCCAGGTATTCAGCTTTGCGAACACTTGCCGAAACTTGCCCAGCAAATGGACAAGTTCGCGCTCTTGAGATCGATGACTCACAACATGCCGGTGCATGGGCCGGCATGCAGTGAGATGTTTACTGGTCGCGAATACTTCGGTCCGCCGAAAACCGATCAGGCAACACCTGAAGATTGGCCAAGTTTGAGTGCGCTGGTTTCGCGGTATGGGAATTTAGGAATGGGTCTGCCTCCTTCGGTTGTACTCCCTTTACATTCACAGTTTATCGGGCAAAGCAAACGGATTGCCGGTCAGACCGGTGGACGTATGGGCGAAGAGTTCGATCCCGTTCTCATCCCGTGTGATCCTGGAAAGAAGGACTTCAAGGTTGAAGGCTTCGACATGTTACCGGATGTTGGTGCTGATCGCCTCAAACGCAGGCACACTCTGCTGAATCAATTGGAATCGACTCCTGCGGCACTGGCGAACGATTATGGTCGGCGGGCGAAAACCTTCTCTGAATTCGGAGAGATGGCGTACTCGATGATGCACCAGCCAGCGTTCCGGCAGGCACTCGACCTTCAACGGTTGGAACCACAAGCTCGGGAGCGTTACGGCTACACAAATTTCGGACAAAGCCTGCTGCTCGCGCGGCAACTCGTTGAAGCAGGTGTCTCACTCGTTACCGTCAATTTTGATGATCAGAGCAAATTCGACAAACGATCCCCGATGTGGGACACCCATCACGACAATTTCGCTAAGCTAAGAGATCCACTCTGTCCAATCTTCGACAACGGTTTCTCTGCACTGCTCGAAGATCTCGATGAGCGCGGACTGCTAGAGACAACTCTCGTCGTTGCGACGGGCGAATTCGGTCGAACTCCAAGAATCGGACAGTTTTCGCAGAACGCGATGACGCTCAAAACCGGTCGTGACCACTGGTCGCACGCCTTCACGGCACTCCTTGCAGGTGGTGGAGTGCGCGGAGGACAAGTTTACGGGAAAACAACTTTCAACGCCGGACACATCGCCGACAAACCGGTCACTCCCGCCGACCTGACCGCAACAATTTTGCACCACCTCGGCATCGACTCGACGCAGGAATACTGGGACCGATTCCAACAGGTCCATCGAAAACTCAGCCTCGGCTCACCGATCCGTAATCTTGGTTAGGAATCGTTCTAAATAAGCCGCAGGGCTGCTAGTCCAATGGCATCTGTTTCTATCACACGCCATGAGCCGAACGCGCTAGCGTCGGGCAATTTGCGAGAAAACGTAACTCGCGCTCGGCCCGAGGCTATCGCCAGCGGATCATGTCGGAGAACTTTTTCAAGCCTTATTTTATGTTCTCGCTTCAAGGGCATTCTCATTGGCGGACCGCAGGGCGATGCTCTACAGTCTCTGGAGAAATCACAAATGCACATTTAGTAAATGATGGACAGGAATCGATGGCGAAGAAAGCAACAGGTCAGGCGCGGTACTGGTTGATGAAGTCAGAACCGAACGCTTATTCGATTGATGACCTGGCGAAAGAAAAGAAACAGACGACGTTCTGGGATGGCGTTCGCAATTATCAGGCGCGGAACATGCTGCGGGACGATATCAAAGTCGGCGATCACGTTTTCTTTTATCACAGCAACGCCAAACCAATGGCAATCGTCGGCACGGCGAAAGTTGTGAAGTCAGGCTATGCCGATCACACAGCCTTCGACAAGAATGAAAAACACTTCGACCCGAAAAGCGATGCCGATAATCCGACCTGGTACATGGTCGATATCCAACTGATCCAGAAATACGAAACACCAGTCACCCGCGACGAGCTCAAGGCAGAACCAAAACTCGAAGGCATGGTCCTCCTGCAAAAAGGCTCCCGCCTGTCAGTTCAACCCGTCACCGCCGCCGAGTGGAAAATTATCCACAAACTGGCAGGTGTTAAACCTTAGAACCTGATTGAAAATTTGTACCGCACCGTATTTCGACAACTTTTGTCCCCTCTCCCTTGGGGAGAGGGTTAGGGTGAGGGGACGCAGCGCAATTCTCAAACAGGCTCTGAGACCGTCTCTCACTTCTTTAAATAAAACCCAACATCCAGTGGACGTGTTTGTGAGTCTCCACGCTCGCAGTCACCACCATCGTCTTGTTCGTTTTCACCGATGCTGTAAATCAGAACGCGGTCCTCTTCCACAATGTACCGCAACGGTTGACCATCGAATGGATCGATGAGGCTGGCGGAGGACTCTGATTCTGGTCCCAGCAATTCCTGTTCGATGTCTGCCAGAGAATTCGGCAACGCCCCATGCTTAAGTTGATACCGCCGCGCAGCGATGGCAGCGTTGGTGCATCTCTGCCGAGCTTCGGCGTCTGCGCCTAGGATAATCACTTGCTCATTACTTTGCATGAGCATTAAGGTTGAAGCGTATTTGATGCGCGAGAATGGATTGCGTGTTATTGATGCATTTTGAGTACTCAGTTCGCGCTGACCCTGTAAAGCTTCTTGCCAAGATTTTGATAGCCCTCCAAGCGTGAGTTCAAAGGCTCGGAGAATTTCAAGTTTGTTCGTTGTTCGAAATGGAGAGTATGTAAAGGGAAGAAGTTCGATGGCACCGAGCGAATATGCTCGTTCACCTTGAAAGGCAAATGTGAGTTCATCCCGAAAATTCGCGGAGCGAACAGTTTTCTGGAGAGATGCCAAATCGTTATCACTCCATTCGCAAACGGGCAGCATTCGTTCGACTGCATCACATGCCATCCTATGGAATGCGATTTGAACGATATAATGAACCAGCATCACCTCTCCCGAGTATGCGTTTGAAAGACCAAAGAGCGATCGGAGATTCCTGAGACATTCTTCAGCTTTGTCGTCATGGGCGTGGACATGCATTGCCAGAGATAACAGTCCGTCTGCAGAACGAGCTTTTTGGTTAAATGTGAGTGCGTATCCGCCCAAATTTGACAAATCAACAGGGAATCGAACCTGACCACAAGCGTCGCTCGCTATGTGAAGGGCCTGCAGTTCGCTTTCCAGTTCTTTGATAAAAGTTCGCGCCGCCTCGAATGCAGCCCATTCCTCACCTGGCGGCGGAATCGGAGTTGGACCGTAACCAATGATCGGCAAATCCTTTCCACGGTTGAAGAGGCCTGCTTTCTCAACGGCATCAAACGCTTTCAGCCACAAGTCGGTGGTGTCTTCAACTCCTTCTGGCACAGCGTAGAAGTCATTGAGTTCATTCAAATTCGTCGGCATCCCCTCCGCCCGCAACGCCGCCAACTGCCTGGAAAGCGAACTCTGCCCGACAAGCCACACTACACCCAGAAACAACGGGACCAGCAGCACAACGCCAATGGCGATCCATTTCAGTTTCAATCGTTTCAATATCTTGCCTTTCAGGTTGAGCATTAATTTATTCTGCGCCAGATAGTTGCCTATCGGAAGCTATGAAGGACTGGTTTCAGCGTGATTCTCTAACATGGAACGAATCGTTGGTTGCTCGTCTTTCCAACATTGAGCGGCAGCGGTCGCCACTTCTTGATCAAATTCTAACTGGCGGATCTTTCTCTGCTTGTCGAATATCATTGCCAGCCACAAAATTGGGATGAATGAGACAAACATCATGATGATGTACGCTGTCGTGTGCTGTGCCTCTGACAATTCCAGACGGTCAATCCACACAGCAAATCCAGTAACGATGATGATCCAAATTCCACCGAGTACCCAGTATTTTCGATCCTCTGAATGAGAGATCAAGCGAGGGGAAATCGTTTTCTTTGTTGCTCTCCTGAGCCTCAAAGGAAACCACAGGACCAACATCATCACCGGTGGAGGATAAACAAACTTCCAATCGCCGGTCAGCCAAAAAGAGAAGCCACTCACTATAAACGACAGTGCCAATCCAACGATGAAAATGCGATCAAAATTTTTGCGAGTTAAAATTACTTCATGCGGTCCAGGTTCTCTTTCTTTTACTTCTTCAGAAAACGTACACGGTATTGCAACTTGGAGACAAAACTGATTCCAGTCTTCCTGCATCGTTTCCGGAAATGTTTCACGAAAGAACTGCGTCAACCAGAGTAGGTCCTCATTGGAATAAATTTGAAACAGAATTCTGATTTTCTTATTATCTGTCAGCAGAGTCACTCCTCCACGTCGACCTTGCCAAATCCAACGCACGGCGTTGACATTTTTGATCTCAATCAATTTCGTTCTAAAAACACCACCTTGTTCAAGTGATGCCCCTCGAAGTGTCAGTCGCTTCCAGGCAGTAAGGAGAAGAATCGCCATGCCGAAACCGATCAGTACACAGGATCCACCCATCGATATCGCACACCAAAAACATACCTCTTGAGGTTCTAGGAACCGAAGCACACCCGCCGCCGCCACTCCGATCACCGAAAAGAAAATGAACACGTAGATCGCACCAGGCAATGAACCATCAACAGGCTCGAAAACCCGTTCAGTTTGATCATTAATCTCGATGCGATTCATTCCTGTGGAGCCTTCAAGTCGACAGTCGTTTCTTTGCTTCTCAGAACGCCAAGTATTTTTTAATCGATGTCAAAGCAGCCGTATTTCAGGCGGAACGTAGAGGATCCGGCAAAGATCAAATTCTTTTGGCACAATCTCAGAGTAAGGACCGCTGTCAACTCTTCATCTTTCTCAGGCATCAGATCAAACTCTTCCAAACACAACTTCCTTTGTGTTCTTAGAGTTCTTTGTGGTTCAATTTTCCTTCGAAAAGATAGAGAACGCAGATTTCCGCAGATGTGGCGGATTGACGCAGATTCAAATAATTTTATACAACTTCTTCACCGTCCATCAGTAAAGCAAAAACGGCGAAATTTCTTTCTGCCAGCGAGCGATATTAAACGCGCAGAGCGTGTTGAGTTCTGTTGAGTCGATTGGTTCTTGCTGGTCAATGCGTTTGCGAAGTTGTGCGTTACCAAAGAGGATATCTATCGGCGGGATTTTGTCTTCGTATTCGTACGGCGGATTGAGCCATTGGAACTCATTTGGGGCGAGGCGTTTTGCGGCGTCGATGATGCTGACGGTCAGCGGCACCGACCGTACGGCGTGTGGGTCAGTGATGTGAATCGCGAGACCATTGCAGATTTCATCTTGCCATTTGTCGAACGTTGGTCGAAACCGAATTGGACGCAGTTGAATGCCTGGGTGGTTGTGACGCGCGACTTCTGTCGTGAATTCTTCAGCATTCAGGTATGGAGCACCACAAAATTCGAACGGCATCGTCGTGCCCCGTCCTTCGGACAGGTTCGTCCCTTCAAGCAAGACTTGTCCGGGGTAGAGTGTCGCTGTGCTGAGGCTTGGCATGTTCGGTGAAGGGGAAGCCCACGGTACTCCGGTTTCATGAAAGTGCATTGCTCGCTGCCAGTTCGTCATCGGGATGACACTTAGATTGGCGCCGATATTTTCTTTCTTGTTAATGAACATTGCAAACTCTCCGAGAGTCAGTCCATGCCGCAGCGGGATTTCAGCATTCCCAACGAAGCTTTGGAATCCGTCTTGTAGCATTGGACCTTCGAAGATTTCTCCTCCTAGTGGGTTTGGACGATCCAGTACGACAACTCGAACATTATGCTCTGCACACGCACGAAGGCATTCGAGCGTGGTCCAGAGAAACGTATAGACTCGTGTCCCGACGTCCTGCAAATCAATTACCAGACAGTCGATTTCTTCAAGCATCTCGGCGGTTGGTCGCCGTGTCTCTGAGTACAAGCTGTATACAGGCAAGTCGAGAGGTTCGTAGCGAGAGTCCGCCGACTCAATCATGTTCGCCTGTTCTTCACCCCAAAACCCATGTTGCGGTGAAAACAAAGCGACCAGTTGCTCAGGAAATCGCTCCGCGAGAGCATCGCAACTGTATCGATAGTTGCGGTCCACCGATGCCTGATTCATCAACAGACCAAATCGAGAACTTACGATCTCCGGCGGGGGAGATTTGATGAAGTTTTCAAGACCTGTTCGAACGTGATCTGACACAATGTGTAACTCGTTTTTCCGATGTAGGGTGCAGTGAAGCAAGTCGATGAGCAATCGTGGGTTACGTACGCGAATTGAACTGCGATCCAATCTGTCCTCTGTTTTCAGTTCTACTTGCGAAACCCACCAACTCTGAGTTTCGCGTACTGCACTCAGCCTACTTGTAGAGTAAATAATTTCGTCGACGAATGAGGAAATCAGAGTCACCTTCGCTGGCAATTTCTTGAACGCCCTCGACAGATTTCCCGGCGAGAATCGCGTCGAGCGTTTTACGGCTACTCAGGAGGCGCATTGCATCCTTCCCTTTCCAGTCATTCGGATACAGTTGCTGAAGCAGAACGCAGATCTCAAAGCCAACTCTCAGTGGTCGAAATTGTTCGCGATTTGTAATGACGATATTGATACCTCCGCAGACTTCGTCTTTGTGCTTACTCGATTTCGGTGTGAATCGAATCGGAACAAACGACACGCCGGGGATCGACCGTTGGTTCAATTTGAAAGCCAGTTCACGGGCATCAATCCAGGGGGCGCCGATCACTTCGAACGGAGTATCAGTCCCGCGTCCGACAGAAAGATTCGTCGTTTCTATCATTCCAATTCCAGGGTACAACAGCGCCTGAGTCAGGCTACGCATGTTTGGCGAAGGGTTGACCCAAACCAAATCATTCGCATCCCAGAACTGATTTCGCTTCCAGCCTTCACAACGGATAATGTGCAGGTCGAGTTTGAGGTTCAACTCTTTGTTGAACATTGTTGCCAACTCGCCGATCGTCATTCCGTGGCGGATCGGTAAGTAATGAAATCCGACGAAGGACTCTTCCCCCGCATCAAGCATTGGTCCAGCGACATCGAGACCGTTGATCGGGTTCGGCCGGTCGAGAACAACGAAACGCTTGCCTTGTTCGGCTGCTGCTTTCATCGCTTCACCCATCGTGGAAATATACGTGTAAAACCGTGAGCCGATGTCCTGAATGTCGAAGACCAAAGTATCAATTTCCTTGAGCATCTCTTTCGTCGGTCGTCGCGTTTCGCCGTACAGGCTGAAAACGGTCAGTCCTGTGGACTTCTCTTTTGTGTCCCCAATCTTGGAAACATCGAGCGCACCTGCAAACCCATGTTCCGGGCTGAAGAGGGCTGTTAGCTTCACGTTCGGAGCATCGTGCAGAAGTCGCACCGTACTTGTTCCGTCGCGGTTCAAACCTGTGTGATTCGTGATCAACCCTACGCGTTGCTTTTCCAACTGTGCGAATCCATCACGCTGCAGAACGTCAATCCCGGTCAGGACTCCCTGTTGAGCAAGGCAAGAATTGAATGAGAAGACAACGCAGAGAACGGCAATGCTGCATGCAGTTCGATGACTCATGAGTATTCTTTCGAGTCTCTAGGTGAGAAGATGGAAATGATGATGCCCACGGAAAAA